>DAIDOU010000140.1 GCA_027458945.1 Acidobacteriota bacterium | reverse complement strand
TCGACGACGCGTTGGCGGTGCTCGCCGACACGCTGCGGAGGGGTGACGTGCTTCTCACGATGGGTGCCGGCAACGTGGTGCAGCTCGGCGAGCGCTGGCTCGCCGGAGGGGCGCGATGAGCGGGCCGGTGCGCCACCGCAGCCGATGGCAACGGCTCGGCGCGCGCGCGCTGCCAGCGTTCGTCGTGCTCGCCGCCGGCGTCGCGATCGCCGCGGCGCTGCAGGTACGCGACGTGCGCGTCTCGGGCACCCATCGCTTCCCCGTGCGGGAGGTCGAAACGGCCCTCCGCGCCGCGCTCGGCACCCCGACCATTGCGACCCGTGCCGGCGCGTTACGGGCGCGTGTGCTCGAGATCCCGTGGGTCGCGGACGCGTCGGTGCAGGTCTCGCTCGACGGCGTCGTGACCTGCGCCGTGACCGAGCGCGAGCCGGCCGCGGTGGCGGCCGACGGCGGCGTGCGCCGTCTCGTGGACTCCGGGGGCACGATCCTCGGGCCGGCGCCGGACGGCACCTCACTGCTCGAGCTCGACGGGTTCGGCCCGTTTCCCGAGGAGCGGGCCGCCGTGCTGGCGGCGGTTCCGGTCTGCGAGCGCGCCTGGGGTGCGCGGATCGTGAGCGCGCAGCGGATCGCGCTCAACGATGTCGCGTTCCGGTTTGCCGGCACGCCTCTGCCGGTGCTGGCGGACCCCCGCCGCCCCGACGCCTTGCGCGAGGCCAGGCGCGTCCTCACGGCGTGGACGGCCAAGCGACCGGAGCCGGCCAGGATCGACGCGCGCGTCGCCGGCCTCGTGGCGGTGCTGCCGGCGCCGGAAGAGCCGCCGGCCGAGCCGGAGGAGGGACGCTGATGGCGCAGGGGCCTCGCGTCATCGCCGCGCTCGACGTCGGCAACCAGCGGGTGCTCGCCCTCATCGCGGAGCTGTCGGAGAGCGACGAGATGGTGATCCGCGGCGTCGGCCTCGCCCCGGCGAGCGGGATGCGCTCCGGCCAGGTCGTGCAGATGAAGCCGGTGGCCGCGGCGATCAAGGCGGCGGCCGAGGAAGCCGAGCTCATGGCCAAGCTGCCGGCCGAGAAGGTGATCGCCTCGGTGGCGGGGATCTTCGTCAGCGGCCGCCTGACGCGGGCTGCGATCTCGATGGGCGCGCGCGAGCGCGAGGTGACGATGGCCGACCTCGAGACGCTGCACGACGCGCTCCGGCGCCAGCCGCTCCCCGCCGGCCACACGGTGCTCAACGTGCTCTCGCCCAGTTACGCCCTCGACGACCAGGACGGCCTGCTCGACCCGCAGGGGATGGTCGGGCGGCAGCTCGCGGTCGACGCCTACGTGCTCGCCTGCCAGGAGAGCCCGGTGCGCACGCTCGAGAAGGCGATCAACGAGGCCGGCCTCGAGGTCGAGGAGTTCCTCTTCGCGCCGGTGGCTGCGGCCAACGCCACCCTCACCGCCGACGAGCGGCGTCTGGGCGCGATCCTGATCGACATCGGCTACGGCACGACGAGCTACGCCGCCTACTCCGGCGACAAGCTGCTCGCCTCCGGCTGCTTCCCGATCGGCGGCAACAAGATCAACGACGACCTCGTGCACCGCTTCCAGACCACCGCGGCCGGCGCCGAGAAGGCCAAGCGCGAGGCCGGCACGATGCTGCTCGGAGACGTCGGCGAGGAGGAGACGATCGCCGTGCCGACGATCGAGGGCCGCGGCAGCCACGTCATCTCGCGGCGCGAGCTGTGCAAGACGATCCGCCTGCGCATGCAGGAGACGTTCGAGCTGATCGCGGCCGAGGTGTGGCGCCAGATCCCGCAGGACGCGCCGTGCACAGGCGTCGTGCTCTCCGGCGGCGGCGCCCACCTCGAGGGTTTGGCCGCGCTCGCCGAGGAGGTGTTCGTCAAGCGCGCCCGCCTCGGCGAGCTCGAGGGCGTGCCCGACGCCACCCACCTGCTCGCGAGCTCGGAGTTGCCGGCGCGCTCGCCCGCGGTCGGCGTCGGCCTGTTGGTGCAGGGACGCAGCCTGTTGCTCCCCTCGGTGGTGCCGCTGGTGCGCGAGCGCCGGCGCCGCGAGGGGTTGTGGACGCGAATCTCACGCAAGGTGCTTGCGAAAAGGGGAGGTGGGTCATGATCACGTTCGACGATTCAATGGACGCAGCCAGCCCGGCGATCACGATCGCCGACGAGTCCTCGCCGGCTCTCATCAAGGTGGTCGGCGTCGGCGGCGGCGGCTGCAACGCGGTGAACCGCATGATCGCCGCCGGGATCAAGGGCGTCGAGTTCATCGCGGTCAACACCGACGGCCAGGCGCTGCGCGCCAGCCGGGCGGGGGTGCGGCTGCAGCTCGTCACCCCGAACTCGCGCGGCAAGGCGCTCGGCGCCGGTTGCGACCCCGAGGCGGCGAACCGCGCCGCGCTCGACCGCACCGAGGAGCTCATCGAGTGCCTCGAGGGCTCCGACATGGTGTTCATCGCCGCGGGGATGGGCGGCGGCACCGGCACCGGCGCCGCGCCGGTGATCGGCAGTCTGGCGCGCGACGCGGGCGCGCTGACGGTGGCCGTCGTCACCAAGCCGTTCGCGTTCGAGGGGACGCGCAAGGCACGCATCGCCGACAAGGGGGTCGAGGAGTTGCGGACGTGCGTCGACACCCTGATCACGGTGCCGAACTCGCGCCTGCTCCAGATGGTCGGCCCGCAGGTCTCGGTCGAGGAGGCGTTCCAGCTCGCAGACGAGGCGCTCCGCCACGGCGTCGAGGGGATCTCGGACATCATCAACGAGACCGGGATCATCAACCGCGACTTCGCCGACGTCGAGACCGTGATGCGCGGCGGCGGGATGGCGCTCATGGGCATCGGCCAGGGCCAGGGTGAGCACCGCGCCATCGAGGCGGCGCAGCAGGCGTTCTCGTCGCCGCTGCTCGAGGAGGCGTCGCTCGAGGGCGCCCAGAGAGTGCTCGTCAACTTCATCGGCGGCCGCGACACGACGATCTCCGAGATCAACGACGCCGCCGAGTACATCGCCAAGCGCTGCTCCCCCGACTGCCTATTCCTGTTCGGCTACGGGCAGCGCGAGGAGCTCGAGTCGAGGATCCAGGTTACCGTCGTCGCCACCGGCTTCGGGGCGACCGCCGAGGACCGGCCGGCGCGCGCCGCGGACCGCTCCCTCCCCCGCGAGGCCCCGCGACCGGAGAAGCAGCCCGAGTCGGCGAGCCCGTACCTGCCGGCGAACTTGCCGACCGACTATGGCGTCAACGTCGGGTTCTCCGAGCTCGACACGCCGACGTACCTGCGCCGCCAGATGGACTGATACTAATTTTACATCACCGGTAGAGTTTTGATCCAGTCGAAGTAGGTGATGGAGCGGACGAGGTCGGGGTGGGTGTGGAGGGTGTGGAGGGTATCGGAGACCACGTCGACGACCTGATCGAGGGAGTCGAACGTCTGGT
>DAIDOU010000139.1 GCA_027458945.1 Acidobacteriota bacterium | reverse complement strand
CCGGCAACCCGTCGCGCAGCCGCGACCACTTCCGCTGGGACGAGCGCCACCACCAGCCCCACACCGACATGGGGAAGTGGGAGAAGTTCTTCGCCTCGCGCGCCGACGCCGGCCAGTTCATCCGCCTCCTCGGACGCAACTTCGCCCGGCTCGGGCCGGTCGTGCGCCGCTACCGGGCGCGGCTGCGCGCGCCGGCGGCGGCGCAGCCGCTGGCCGACGACGCGTTCGGCGTCGCGGTCTCGCCCACCCGCGAGAGCTGGCCGCGATACCTCGACCGGATCGGAGACCTCGGGGTCCGCGCGCTTCTCGTCCGCGTCCCGGCGTGGGCGCCGGAGTCCGTCTTCGCGCTCCACGACGAGTTCGCGCACCTGCGCCGCGAGGGCGTGACGTTCACCTTCACCCTGCTGCAGAACCGGGAGATGGTGAACGACCCCGGGCGCTGGGGGTCGTTCGTCCGCGACGCCGCCGCCTGTCTCGCCGACCTCGAGCCCGCGTTCCAGCTCGGCCACGCGATCAACCGCAAGAAGTGGGGGATCTGGCACCCGAACGAGTACCTCCGCATGATGGAGCACGCCGCCGTCGTGCGCGAGGAGTTCCCCGCGGTGCGCTGGATCGGCCCGCCGGTAATCGATTTCGAGTACTACTTCACGACCCACTACCTCGCCGGCCCGCGGCCGTTCGACTTCGACGGCATCGCCGCGCTGCTGTACGTGGACCGGCGCGGGTCGCCGGACAACGTCCAGTACGGCCACTTCGACCTCTACCGCAAGATCCTGCTGCTGCGGGCGGTGGTCGAGGCGTGCGGCCACCCCGACGTCCCGATCCACCTCACCGAGTTCAACTGGCCGCTGCTCGGATCCGGCCGGCACTCACCCGCCGGCGAGCACGTTCAGACCGACGAGGAGCGCCAGGCGCGCTACCTCGCCATCTACGACCTCACCGCCGCCGCGACCGGCGAGGTCGCGAGCGTCCTCTGGTGGCAGCTGGTCGCGCGCGGCTACGGTCTCCTCGACGAGGACGACGCATGGACCGAACGGCCCGCCTACCGGGCGTTCCGCTACCTGCTCACCCGCGCCCGAGGCCGCGCCATCCACCGCCTCCCCGAGCGCCTGCGTCCGCTGCGCGGCTTCCTCATGCGGCGGGACGAATCGATCGAGGCGTTCCTCTATACCTCCGGGCGCGAGCTCCGGCTCGATCCGGCGCTGGCGGCCCAAGGCGCGACGACGCTCGTCGGCGAGCCGATCGGCACTTCGGACCTCGCGGTCGGCCCGGACCCGGTCTACGTCGCGCTCGGCGCCGCCGAGCCGGCGGCCGTGCTCGACGTCCTCGCCCGCTCCTCCGCCCGCGCGCGGCTCGAGAGTTGATGGCTGAACCTCAAGGCTAAAGGGAAGAAGGAAAAGGGAAAAGGGCAAAGGAACTACAAGACCTGTGCCGGTCCTGTCTTGGTCTTCCCTTTGCCCTTTACCCTCTTCCCTTTACCCTCTTCCCTTTGCCCTCTTCCCTTGACCCACCGCGATCCACGACCCACGAGCTACAGCTCGATGTCGGAGACGGACTTGAGCAGACGCTCGAGGCGGGCGCGGACCTCGGCCCGCTCGGTCTCGAGCTCCGTGATCCGGCCGGCGAGCTCGGCGCTCGCCTCCCCGCCCTCGCGCAGCCGGCGGTTCTCCTCCTCGAGCTCGGCGACGCGGGCGCGCAGCTCGTTGTGGGCCCCGATCAGCTTCTCGATACGTTCCTCAAGAGCGGCGAAGACGTCCATGCGGCCTCCCTACGAAAAGCTCACCGCGAGTTCGCGGGCGAGCCGGTCCATGAGGGCAAAGTGCGCGGCGTTGACCTCGTCCTGGGTGAGCGAACGCTCGGCCTGGCGGTACGTCAGGCGAACGGTCGTCTTGACCTCGTCCGGCGCAACCCCCTCGCCCTGATAGCGCACGACCGGGACCACGCCCTCGAGCCAGGGCGGCGCGGCGGCCGTGATGGCAGCAACCAGTTGCTCGTACGACAGCGCCAGCTTGTGGCGCACGGTCAGGTCGGCGGTGACGGCGGGGAAGCGCGGCAACGGCTCGAACGCCGGCACCCGCGCGGCGGCGCCGGCGGCGCTCAGGTCGATCTCCGCGACCCACAGCTCCGAGGGGACGTCGAACGCGGCCACGGCCGCGTCGGAGAGCCGGCCGGCGACCCCGATGACGCGCCCGTCGCGCACGACCTCGGCGCCCTCGCCGGCGGCGAGGACGCCGACCGTCGCGGCGCGCCAGGTGCACGCCGGCACGCCCAGCCCCGCGAGCACCGCCTCGACGACGCCCTTGAGGTCGAGGAACTCCGCCGGCCGCAGGGCGTCCCACGCCCCCAGGCGGCCGGCGACGGCCACCGCGAGGCGCTCCTCCTCGACGACCGCCCCGGGGCGCGCGAAGAACACGCGGCCCACCTCGCCGAGCAGCACCCGTTCGGCGCCGCGGCGCAAGTTGCCGGCCGCGGCCTCGGCGAGACCGGCCAGGAGCGATCGCCGCATCACGGCCAGGCGCGCCGACAGTGGGTTGGCGAGGGCGGCGGCGGCACCCCGCTCCGCGAGCGGCGAGCCCGACGCGGCCGCGTCCGCCTCGGCGGAGACGAACGCATAGGTGAACGCCTCGGCCATACCGGCGGCCGCGAGCGCGTCGCGCCCGCGCTCGGTGAGCGGCCACGTCCCCAGGCGCGCGCCCGGCGTGACCTCCCCGGCCGGCAGCGCCGACGGGACGTTGTCGTACCCGAAGAAGCGGATGACCTCCTCGTAGAGGTCCTCCGGGAGCTCGAGGTCGACGCGGTGCGATGGGACCGCGCAGGTGATCACGTCGCCGGTCGCGCGCGGCGCGAGCTCGAGCGCAGACAGCGCGCGCAGCGCCGGCTCGCGCGGGACCTCGCAGCCGGTGAACGCCCACAGGCGCGAGAGCGAGAACGCGATCTCGCGCGGCGCCGGCAGCTCCGGGTTCGAGTCCAGCACGCCGGCGGCGATCTCCCCGCCGGCCAGGCGGACGATCAGTTCGGCCGCCAGGTCGGCGGCGGTGCGCGTCATCGCCCGGTCGGCGCCGCGCTCGAAGCGGTGCGACGCCTCGGTCTTGAGTCCGAGCCGGCGCGCGGTCAGGCGCACCGAGCGGGGATCGAAATAAGCGGACTCGATGAGCACGTCGGTCGTGGCGGCACCGATCTCGCTGTTGGCGGCACCCATCACGCCGGCCATCGCGACCGCCCGCTTCGCGTCGGCGATCACGAGGTCGCCGGCGTTCAGCGCGCGCTCGACGCCGTCGAGCGTCGTGATCCGCTCGCCGGCGCGGGCGCGCCGGACGCGGATCTCCCGCCCGGCGAGGAAGGCGAGGTCGAACGCGTGCAGCGGCTGGCCGACGTCGAGCAGGACGTAGTTGGTGGCGTCCACCACGTTGTTGATCGAGCGCACGCCGCAACGCTCGAGGCGCTCCGCGAGCCACGCGGGCGAGGGGCCGACCTTGAGGCCGCGCACCACTCGGGCGCAGTAGCGCGGGCACCCGACCGGGTCCTCGACCGTGAGCTTCGCGAGCTCGCCGACCGGCGTCGCGCCCTCGACGAGGTTCGGCGCCAGCGGCCGCAGCGAGCCGCACCCCGCGGCCGCGGCCTCGCGGGCGAGCCCGCGGTGGTTCATCGCGTCGGGGCGGTTGGTCGTGACGTCGACATCCCATATTTCGTCGTCGCCGTTGCTCTCGCGGGTCTCGACGTTCATGCCGACGGCGGTCAGGCGCTCGGCGATCTCGCCGGCCGGAGTCGTGCCGTCGAGGTGGTCGCGCAGCCAGTCCACACTGAACTTCATCGCGCCCCCTCGAACTGCCGCAGAAGGCGCTCGTCGCCGGAGAACAGCAGGCGCAGGTCGGGGAGCCGGTACTTGAGCAGCGCGACGCGGTCGAGGCCGCAGCCGAACGCGAAGCCGCTGGCGCGCTCCGGGTCGATCTTGCAGGCGCGCAGCACGCGCGGGTCCACCATCCCGGCGCCGAGGATCTCGATCCAACCGCTCCCGGAGCACATCGGGCAGCCGCGACCGAGACAGAGGACGCAGGTGATGTCCACCTCGGCCGAGGGCTCGGTGAACGGGAAGAACGACGGGCGGAAGCGGACCGCGAGGCGCGGGTCGAAGAGCACGTGCACGAACGCCTCGAGCGTCGCCTTGAGGTTGCCGAACGTGACCCCCTCGCCCACCACCAGCCCCTCGACCTGGTGGAACATCGGCGAATGGCGCAGATCGGAGTCGCGCCGGTACACCCGCCCCGGGATGATGACCCGGATCGGCAGCGGCATCGTCTCCATCGAGCGGATCTGCACCGGCGAGGTGTGCGTGCGCAGGAGCGGGCCGCCCGCGAGGAAGAACGTGTCCTGCGTGTCGCGCGCCGGGTGGTCCGGCGGCATGTTGAGGGCGCCGAAGTTGTGCCAGTCGTCCTCGACCTCGGGCCCGTCCGCCACCGAGTACCCCATGCGCAGGAAGATCTCCTCGATCTCGCGGCGCACGAGGGTCACCGGGTGCAGCGCGCCGGTGACCGGCCGCCGTCCCGGCAACGTGACGTCGAGCGATCGGCTCGGCCCGCCGGCCGCGGCCCCATCGTGCGCGGCCGCGAGGCGCTCCTCGACGAGCCGCTTGAGCTCGTTGAGCGCCTTGCCGTACGCCGGCTTGGCCTCGCGCGGCAGCGTCTTGAGCGCCTCCTCGAGGTCGCGCAGCAACCCCGAGCGGCGTCCGGCGAAGCGGACGCGCACCGCCTCGATGCGGGCGGCGTCGCGTCCCGCCTCGGCCAGCGCGGCGAGGAACTCCTCCCGCGCCCGCTCCAGGGGATCGGTCGCCATCAGGCGGCCGACGTGGTCCCCAGGCTCTTCTTCGCGGCCCTGGCGAGCTCCCCGAACCCCTGGATGTCGCGCGCCGCGAGCTCGGCGAGCGCCTTGCGGTCGAGCTCGCACCCCGCCGCCTTCAGTCCGGCGATCAGCTGCGAGTACGACAGCTCGAACTGGCGCGCCGCGGCGTTGATCCGCACGATCCAGAGCGAGCGCATCTGCCGCTTGCGCTGGCGCCGGTCGCGGTAGGCGAACTGCAGCGAGCGCTCGACCTGCAGCTTCGCCATGCGGTAGGCGTTGTGCTTGGTGAGGTAGTAGCCCTTGGCG
>DAIDOU010000138.1 GCA_027458945.1 Acidobacteriota bacterium | reverse complement strand
CGCACCGCCCGCGCCGGCTCGATGAACCGGTCGGACACCGGCAGCACGCGCGCCTGCTCCGGCGCGAGCCACAGCGGCAGGTCGCCGGCGAAGTGCTCGAGCATGACGCCGAAGAAGCGCTCCACCGAGCCGAGCACGGCGCGGTGCAGCATCACGGGGCGCTGCTCGGCCCCGTCCTCGCCGACGTAGGCGAGGCCGAAGCGTTCGGGGAGGTTCCAGTCGAGCTGGATCGTGCCGAGCTGCCACTCGCGCCCGATCGCGTCGTGCACCACGAAGTCGATCTTGGGCCCGTAGAACGCGCCGTCGCCCGGGTTGATCGTGAACGCCACGCCGCGCCGCGTCAGGCACTCCTGCAGCTGCGACTCGGCGCTCTCCCACAGGGCGTCGCCGCCCATCGCGCCCTCCGGCCGGGTCGAGAGGTAGATCACCGGGTCGGAGAAGCCGAAGGTGCGGTAGACCTCGAACATCATGTCGAACAGGCGGTCCACCTCGGACCCGATCTGCGCCGGGGTGCAGAAGATGTGCGCGTCGTCCTGGCAGAACGAGCGCACCCGCGTCAGCCCCTGCACCACGCCGGAGCGCTCGTAGCGGTGCAGCCGGCCGAAGTCGGCGATGCGCAGCGGCAGCTCGCGGTACGAGTGCGCGTGGACGCCGAACAGCACGCAGTGCGACGGGCAGTTCATCGGCTTGAGGCCGTACTCGCGCTCGTCCACCTCGGCGAAGAACATGTTTTCCTTGTAGTGGAAATAGTGGCCCGACGTCTTCCACAGCTCGGCGTCGAACAGCTGCGGGGTGATGACCTCCTGGTAGCCGTACGTGACGTACAGCCCGCGCATGAACGCGAGCAGCTCGTTGTACACCGTCGCGCCCTTCGGGTGGAAGAACGGCGAGGCCGGCGCCAGCGGCGAGAACGAGAAAAGGTCGAGCTCCCGGCCGAGGCGGCGGTGGTCGCGCCGCCGCGCCTCCTCGATGCGGGCGAAGTACGCGTCGAGCTCCTCCCGGGTGGCGAACGCGGTGCCGTAGATGCGCTGCAGCATCTCGTTGCGCTCGTCGCCCTTGAAGTAGGCGCCGGAGGTCTCGATCAACTTGAACGCGCCGATCTGGTCGGTGCGCTGCACGTGCGGCCCGCGGCACAGGTCGACGAACTCGCCGTGCTGGAACAGCGTGATCGTCTCGCCCTCGGGGATGTCCGCCACGCGCACGAGCTTGATCTCTTCCTTCCGCTTCGCGAAGAGCTCCGCCGCCTGCTCGCGAGTCACGACACGGCGCTCGAACGGCCGCGCTTCCTTGACGATGCGGGCCATCTCGGCCTCGATCCGCTCGAGGTCCTCCGGCGTGAACCCGCGCGGAAAGCGGAAGTCGTACTGGAACTTCTCGGAGTGGTCCTGGCGGCCGGCGTCGATGATCGTGCCCGGGAACAGGCGCTCGACGGCGTCGGCGAGCACGTGCTCGGCGGAGTGCCGGATCACGACCCCCGCCTCGGGATCCTTCGGCGTGAGCACGCGGAACGCCCCCGAGCGCCCGAGCGGCGCCCGCAGGTCCACGATCGCCCCGTCGAGCTGCCCCGCCACGGCGGCCTTCGCCAGGCGCTCCCCTATCGTCCGCGCCACCTCGAGAGGCGTCGCGTCCGCGGGGAACTCCCTCGCGCTGCCGTCCGGCAAGGTCAGTGTGATCGTCTCGCTGCTCATCGCCCTCTCCACCATCTCATCGCGTATCGCTTGGAGGGCGGACAACAAAAAAGGCCGTCCTCCGATGGGGGACGGCAGCGGCGAGTCACGCAAAGGCGTGGTAGGCGCGTGCGGGCTCGAACCGCAGACCTCATCCGTGTGAGGGATGCGCTCTACCAACTGAGCTACGCGCCTGTTCTCGCGTGCGGAGCCGCCGCGACGCCAGCGTGGCCGAACGCCACACCGTAGACGTGGTAGGCGCGAGCGGACTCGAACCGCTGACCTCTACCGTGTCAAGGTAGCGCTCTAACCAAGCTGAGCTACGCGCCTGCTCCGCGGGCTGCCGGCGGGCGTCCCCCGGAGCACGCGCTCCGCGGGGCTCTTGTGGCCCGCCCTCGTCCCCGATTTCACTGCCAAAGAACACGAGCCCGGCCAGGCCGGGACGGGTAATCTATCGCAACCCCGCCCGAGCGTCAAGCGCGAACCGCGCGCGTTGACCGTCGTCAGCGAACGCCCGGGTCGTTTCAGGGAGCGGCGCCGCTTCCCCTCGAGGCCCGCGTCAACAGAAAGGCGCCCCGGTGGGGTTGCCACCGGGGCGCCGAGTGTGGCGAGGTTCGACTGCGAGAACGGCTAGAAGCGGACGCCGAACGACACGCTGATCGTGCGCGGCGTCTGGTAGCTGGTGGCCGAGAGCGGCTTGCCGAAGCTCGGGCCCTTCTGCCAGTTGGCGCCCATCGCCTTGCAGTCGGCCGCGGCGGTGCCCTGCGGGCACTCCTTGGGCGTCGTGGTGAACGGGTTGAAGAGCAGCCAGCTCGAGCCGCTGTAACGTGTGTACACGGTCGAGTTCGGGCCGGTCACGGCCATCTCGTTGAACATGTTCGTGATCTGCGGGATGACGTAGAACTCGAGCTCGGTCCCGAGCGCGGGCAGCTTGAACGAGTAGTTGAGCGACAGGTCGGTCGAGGTGACCGGGTCGGTGGTGTAGGCGCCGCGCTTGGAGAAGAAGTAGGTCACGGTCGTCGGGCGCTGGTAGTAGCCCGGGTTGGTGACGTACGGGTACGAGTAGATGCTGCCGACCGCCGAGTACGGCGTGCCCGACCAGTAGCTCTCCATCAAGCTGACGCTGAGGGAGTTGTGGCGGGTGTTGACGGCGTCCCACACGACCCACACGCG
>DAIDOU010000137.1 GCA_027458945.1 Acidobacteriota bacterium | reverse complement strand
CCGCCTTCCTCGACGACCTCGCCCGGCGTCTGACCTCCCACCCGTACCGGCTCACCCATCGCGACTTCCATCTCAACAATCTGTTTCTCCAAGGCGGCGTCGTCCGGGCGGTCGATTTCCAGGACATGCGCGGCGGTCCCGATACGTACGACCTGGCCTCGCTGCTGCGCGAGCGCGGCGGAGCGGGGCTGACGGCAGACGAGCCCGGATGGGTGGCACGCGCGGCCGGGGTCCTCGAGTGGGAGCACGGTTGGCGGCAGCGGTATCTGGAGTGCGCGGCTCAGCGTGGCCTCAAGGTGGTCGGAACGTTCCTGCGACTCGCGGCGGCGGGTCGCCCGGGCTACCTCGCCTGGTTGCCGGCGGTCGGCGCCCGGGCGGCCGCGGTGCTCGCCGAACTCGGTGCGCCGGCGCGCCTCGTCGCGATCGCCGCGGCGCCCGATCGGGGTCTATAATCACTGCTGGAGGCGCCACATGTTCGGGTCGCTGGGAGTTCCAGAGCTACTGCTGATCCTCCTCATCGTGATCATCATTTTCGGCGCCGGGAAGCTGCCGCAGTTGGGCAAGGGGATGGGTGAGGGAATCCGCAACTTCCGCGAGTCGCTCAAGGGGGGACAGGAGCCCAAGGACACCCCACCGAAGGACGACGGCTCCTCAGGGGGCCGCTGACGGCTCGTAGGCGAACCGGCTGGCCTCCTCGAGGTCCAGGCCGGTGAGCTGCTTGTAGGCGGCGGCGACCCTCGCGACGAACGTTCTCGTTTCCCGGTAGGGCGGCACCGTGCCCCAGCGCCGGACGGCGCCGGGGCCGGCATTGTACGCGGCGAGCGCCAGCTCGACGTCGCCCCCGAAGCTGTCCAGCAACGCCGCCAGGTAGCGGCACCCGGCCTCGAGGTTGGTGGCGGGGTCGGCCGCGTTTGGAAGCCCGACCTCGGCGGCGGTCTCGGGGAGGAGCTGCATCAGGCCAACGGCGCCGCGCGGAGAGATCGCGTCGGCTGCCTCACCCGACTCGGTCTCCACGACGGCGAGCACGAGCGCCGGGTCGATACCGGCCTGCGTGGCCGTGGCGATGACGCGCCTCTCGAACGCGGACGCGCCGGCGAACGGATCGCTCTCGAGCGGTACCGAACCGTCGCGCGCGCCCTCGACCCAGGGCAAAGGGCGTGGCCGGGCACGGTGGTGCTGCGAGAGGACGACCAGCAGCACCCCGAGGGCGAAGCACCCCCAGACCGCAGCGGTCTGGCGTCCGCCGAACACGGCGCGCCCTTCTCAGGCGCCCTTGCGGTGCCGCTGCCCGTTTTTCTGCAGCTTGCTCCGCAGGGTGTTGCGGTGGATCCCCAACGCCGCCGCCGCCTGCGACAGGTTGCCGCTCGCCCGGTCCACCGCCGAGCGAACGTAGCGCGCCTCGAAGACGTTGAGCGCTTCCTCGAGGCGCAAGCCGCGATCGAGGAGACCGTCGGCCACCGTCGCGAGAACGTCACCGATCGCGCGCAGCGCCGCGCGGCGGTCCTCCGAGCTGGTGGGGCTCACTTGAGCTGGACCCGGTCACCCACCTGCATCGGCCCGGAGGAGCGGATGATGGTCGCCGTCGCCCAGTGGTCGCCGGTCGTGAGTACCGCGAGCTCGCCGAGGAGCAAGCGGGGCGTGCTGGGGACCGGGTTGTCGCGATAGACGATCGCCTGGCTGCCCGGTGCGACCTGGTCGGCGTCGCCGAGGTCGATCATCACCATCTCGCCCTGGCCGAAGGTGACATCATCGTCGCGGCTGTAGACGATGTACCCCCTGGCGTTGTTGTTCGCGGGGTCGCAGCGCTGGGCCGGCTTGGTGAGGATCGTCATCGGTATCGGGATCGGCTCGAACGGCTTGAGCCACGCGCCCATCGGAATCGCGTCGCACGAGGCCACGATCTCCGCCGTCGCGCTGTGGTCCGTGGTGCAGAGCACGCGCAGGCGGCCGAGATAGCGCATGACCGTGCCGAGCACCGCGTGCGTCGCCGGGTGGCGGAGCTGGCGGACCGGCAGCACGATGAAGTACTCCTGCCCGGCCTTGACGCCCTCATTCTCCCCGCCTGAAAGGTAGACGATGTCGTTGGTCGAGAACGTGCTCTCGTACTGGATCTGCTCCGCCGACTTGAGCGTCAACTGCGGCCGCGCGTCCGCCTTGTCGAGGTAGGCGAAGCAATAGATGTCGGCCTCGCTCCCGGCCGCCACGAGGTTGGCGGGCGGCGCCTCCCCGGTGCCCTCGGGCAGGGCAGCTCCGGCCCCAGGCGTGGCCGGCGGGGGCGTGACCGTCGGGGTGGGCGCCGGCGCCGGGGGCGCGACCTCGACCGCCTTGACGCCGACGACCAGAGGATCACCCGGGTAGATCCAGTGCGCGTCGCGAATGTACTTGTTCTTCTCCCACAGCTGCGGCCACAGGTAGGGGTTGCCGAGGAACTTCTTGGCCAGCGCCCAGAGCGTGTCGCCCTTCTGGATGGTGTAGACGTTGGCGTCGGGCGCGAACTCGGTCGGCGGCTGGTACGGAGTCCAGCGCCCGTCCACCTTGTGAAGGGGCTGCGGTGGGGCCGTGTCGGCTTGCCCCGCGGCGACCCCACAGAAGCACACCACGGCGAGGACGGCGAACGTTGTGCGGCCCATACCAGCCCTCCAGTTCCGCATGCTTGTGATGACTCCGCCGCCAAAATAGCGCAGAGAAAGCGCGTTCGTCAATGTCCGGCCGGGAGATGAGCCCCGCCCGCCGGTTTTGCGGTCGTCTTCGGGACCGGGTTGATCATCTGCTCGACCTTGTCCAGCAACGGCTTCGCCTGCGCCGCCACGTCGGTATCCGGGTAGTTGGCCAAGAGATAGTCGAGCCGCTGGCGGGCGCCCACCCAGGCGTGCACGTTGGCGTAGTACCTGGCGATGATCAACTCGTGCATCGCGAGCTCGTCCAGGCACTTCGCCAGGAGGGCCTTGGCTTCGACGGCGTACGGCGAGGACGGGAAGAGCTGCAGCACCTGCTTGAGGCTGTCGGTCGCCTGGTGCACCGGGGCGAGGTCGCGCATCGGCCCACGGTCCTGGGCGATGCTGCACTTCGCCAGCATCAACAGGGCGTAGGCGCGGTTCGGGTCGCTCGGGAACCGGTTGGAGAAGTCCTTGTAGCGCAGCTCGGCCTCCGTGTAGCCCTCGGTGTCCTTGAGCGCGTAGAACGTGTCGGCGACCCGCAGCGCGGCACGGCGGCCGAGTGGGTCGTTGGGGAAGCTGTCGGCGAGGAAGCTGTAGTACTTGCGCGCCTCCTCCCACTTCTTCTGGGCGGCGAGGGTATCGCCGTGCGCCATGATCTGTTCCTTCGACTGTGCGGCGACCTGGTCGAGGAACGCCTGGTCTCCGGCCTTCTTGCTGTGCGCACACGCCACCAGCGCCACGACCGCGACCAGCGCGATCCACCGTCTCATCGAACCTCCTCCCCCCGCAGCCGGGCCATGGCCCGCCCCCGGTCGGCCGCGCCGAACACGGCGGTCCCGGCCACGAGGACGTCCGCGCCGAGATCGATCAACGCGCCCGAGTTTTCGGCCTCGACACCGCCGTCGACCGCGAGCTCGACGCCGGGCGCCTTCCGGTCGCGGATCGAGCGCAGCCGGGCCAGCTTGTCCAACGTCTCGGGGATGAGGCGCTGGCCGCCGAACCCCGGGTTGACCGACATCACGAGCACGAACCCGGCCAGCGGCCAGATCTCGTCGAGCGCCGTCACCGGCGTGGCCGGGTTGATCGCCACCCCTGGCAGGGCGCCGAGCTCGCGGATGCGGGCGAGCGAGCGGTGCAGGTGCACGTCGGCCTCGACGTGCACGGCGATGCGGGCGGCGCCGGCGGCCGCGAACGGCTCCAGCAGGTCGTCCGCGTTGGTGACCATCAGGTGGACGTCGAGCGGCAGCGCGGTGATCGCCCGCACAGCCGCGCACAGCCCCGGCCCGAAGGTCAGGTTGGGCACGAAGTGGCCGTCCATGACGTCGAAATGCAGCAGGTCGGCGCCGCCGGCCTCGACCGACCGCACCTCCTCCGCGACCGCGGCGAGGTCGCAGGCGAGCAGCGACGGCGCAATCCGCACGCGGCTCATCGGCTCACCCACAGCCCGATCACCGCGCCCTCGGCCACCGGCCCGCCGGCGGACGGGTCCTGGCGCAACACGGTGTCGGCCGCGACGCCGGGGTACGACACCGGCTGGACGGTGGCGAGCTGGAAGCCGAGCGCACGGATGACCCGCGACGCGTCCGCCTCCGCCGCCCCGACGAAATCGGGCATCACGTACCGGCGGGAGCGCGGCGTGCGGTTGACGAGCAGGGTCACGCCGGAGTTGGGAGCCACCAGCGTCCCCGGCGCCGGCATCTGCGCGAGGACGACGACCGCGTCGGCCTCGCCCTCGACCTCGCAGCGACGTTCGACGGTGAGGTGCTCGTTCTCAAGCTCCGCCTCTGCCAGCGACACCGGCAGACCGGTGAGATCGCCGACCTTCTGCACCGCCTGGCCGAGCGAGGGGTAGAGCAGCACGGTGCCGCCGCGCTTGGCCCGGAAACCGGCCTCGGGCCGCTGCGTCGAGATCCGGCCGACCTGGACGTTGGGATCGAAGACGCCCTCCTGCAGGCGGGCCACGAGTCCGCTGCCCTGCACCACCGCGCTGGCGCGCACCGCGTCCATGCCGACGACGTTGGGAACTCGCGCCGCGGAAGAGCGCAGACTGACCAGGAGCACCATCCAGACGGCGAGGCCGCAACCCACGAACAAACCGAGAGCGGCCAGCGGCCAGCGCAGCAGGCGGTCGACCTTCATCGCGCGGCGAGGGTAGCATATCGATGTCATGCCGCACCTTGGCGCGCACTTGTCCGCGGCCGGCGGGAGCTGGCGCGCGGTGGACGCCGCGGTCGCAGCCGGCTGCGAGGCGCTGCAGCTCTTCCTGCGGCCGCCGACGCGATGGGCCGCGGCGCCGCTCGGCGCGGCGGAGGCCGTGCGCTTCCGCGCCGCGGCGACCGCCGCCGGTCTGCGCGCGTTCTGCTTCGCGCACGCGCCGTACCTGCTCAACCCGGCGAGCGAGGACCCCGTGCTGCGCGAGCGCTCGGTGGCGGTGCTCGCCGACGAGCTGCGACGCGCCGGTGCGCTCGGCCTGGCCGGGGTGGTGCTCCACCCGGGTTCGGCGGGCGGCGGCGACCGCGGGGAGGCCGAGGCCCGCTGCCGCGCGGCCCTCGCCGAGGCGCTCGACCGCGCCGGCTCGAGCGCCGCAAGGCTGCTGCTCGAAGGCCAAGCCGGCTCGGGCGGCCAGCTCGGCCGCACCCCGGCCGAACTCGCGCGCCTCGTCGAGTCCGCCGGACCGGGCGGGCGCGTCGGCGTCTGCCTCGACAGCGCGCACCTGTGGGGGGCCGGGTTCGACCTGCTCGGCGACGGGTGGGAGCGCGTGCTCGGCGAGCTCGGCGAGCACTGGGGGATGCCGGCGCCACAGCTGTTCCACGGCAACGACACCGAGGTCGAGCTGGGCTCGCGCCGCGACCGCCACGCACCGCCCGGCGAGGGCCGGCTCGGGCGGGCGTTCTTCTCGCGGATGCTGACCGACGAGCGTTGCGCCGAGCTGCCCGTCGTCCTCGAGATCCCGCCCGGCGACGGCAACGCCCTCGTGAAGAAGGCGCTCGTTCGCCTGCGCCGCTGGGAGAAGCGCGCGGCGGCCCGGCCGGACGCCTGAGACGGCGCCGGTTACTTGCGGCCCGGGATCAGGCGGTCGAGGAACGGCACGTTTTTCAGCATGTCGTTGAAGATGACGACGGCCATGAGGGCGATGATGAGCCAGAAACCGGTGTTGAGGATCCGCTCCTTGGTGCGGTCCGAGAAGTCGCGGCGCAGCGCCGACTCGACCGCCAGCACGGCGAGGTGGCCGCCGTCGAGCACCGGGATCGGCAGCAGGTTGAAGATCCCGAGCTGGAGGGAGATCACCCCCAACAGCCAGATGAACGAGACGGTCCCGGATCGCGCCGCCTCGCCGGAGAAGCGCGCGATGTCGATCGGCCCCGACATCTGCCGGATCGAGGCGCGCCCCGACAGCATGCGGCCGATCACGGCGAACGTCTCCCGCGTCATCCGCACGTTCTCGCGCACCGACTCCGCGAGCGCCGCCGCCGGAGCGAGGCGCCGCAGCACGGTCGGGTTCGGCGCCGGGATCCCGAGCTTGCCCTGACCGCCCTCGTCGCGAGGCGTCGCCTTGAGCGTCACCGTCTTGCCGTCGCGCCGGATCGTCAGCTCGAGCGGCCGGTTGGGGCTGGCCCCGACCAGGCGCATCACGTCGAAAAAGTGGTGCACCGGCTCCCCGTTCACCGCCACGATGCGATCGCCGGCGCGCACGCCGGCCTTCTCGGCGGGGCTGCCGGGGAGGACGCCCGGCACCTCGGCGGGGAGCGCGGGCGCCAGACCCGCGTACCCGAGGTCGTAGCGGGTCACCGAGCGCGGCGTCAGCGTCACGTTCAGCTGCTGCCCCGCGCGCAGGACGCGCAACGTCATCGCCCGGCCCGGGGAGCCCATCGTCGCCAGGTTGAGGTCCTCCCAGGTCCGAACCGGCTTGCCGTTGACCGCGAGGACGAGGTCCCCGGCCCGGATCCCGGCCGCCGCGGCGGGGGAACTCGGATCGACCCACGCCACCTGCGGCGGCTTGTCCTGCATGGCGGGGACCTGCACCCCGACCACGAACGCCACCGCCACGAAGAGCACGGCTCCGATGACGTTGGCGATGGGACCGGCGAGCAGGATCAGGGCGCGGCGCCAGCGCGGCAGCAGCGGTTCCGGCGCCGCGTCGGCGCTGCCGACGACGTCGGACTCGTCGGGCCCCAACCCGTGGATGCGCACGTAGCCGCCGAGCGGGATGAGACTGACCCGGTAGTCGGTGCCGCCGCGCTCGAAGCCGAACAGCCGCTTGCCGAAGCCGAACGAGAACACCGAGACGCGCGCGGCGAGCGCGCGAGCGAGCGCGAAGTGCCCGCCCTCGTGCAACAGGACGAGCACGCCGAGCACGACGATGAGAGCGAGGAGGTTCACGAGCATCGGAGCACCCACACC
>DAIDOU010000136.1 GCA_027458945.1 Acidobacteriota bacterium | reverse complement strand
CGTGACGACCTCGCCCGACTCGCGCCGGCGCACGCCGCCAAGTGCGTGGTGTTGCATCCGGCGAGCGCCTTCCCGGCGGCCGTGTATCGGGCGGACCCGCGTGAGGTGGTCGCCGCGTACCGGCTCCCCGAGAAGTTCTTCTACCTGCCCAACCACTTCTGGACCCACAAGAACCACGCGGCGGTCCTGGAAGCGGTTCGCATCTTGAGAGACCGCGGCCAGCGAATCGTGGTTGTCATGACCGGGATTGCGGCGGATTTCCGTGCGCCGGGCTACCCGTCCGAGTTCTTCAGGAGAGTTGCGGAGCTCGGTTTGCGCGAGCAGCTCATCTACTTGGGCGTTGTCCCGCGCCGGCATGTGGCAATGCTCATGAGACAGTGCCTCGCAGTGGTCAACCCGTCTCTGTTCGAAGGGTGGGGTTACTCGGTAAGCGAGGCAACCGCTCTCGGCCGCCCTGTCATCCTGTCCGACATTCCCGTCCACCGCGAGCAGAACCCACCGACTGCCTCCTTCTTCCCACCTGACGATAACGGAGCGCTCGCAGCTGCTCTCGACACCGCCTGGAACGACTTCCAGCCGGGGGAGGACCCCCAACGCGCCGCATGCGCGAACGAGGCTGGAGCCCGGAGAGTCCGTGAATACGGGGAGCTCTTCATCAACATGTTGCAGGAGCTCCTGGGCGAGACGCCGAATCGGACAGTCCTCACTCCTCGCTCGGGGTGATCCACGGCTGATTTCGGAGCAGCCGGCGGATCGCGGCCGCGAGGATGCGCAGCATCCGTGGGCGCGGGCGGCGGGGCGCCAGGGCCAGAAGGTCGAGGGTGCGCCGCCACCGTGACGTTCCCGCGTCGGCGAGGACACGGGCGACCACGAGGTGGCGGTCGAGTTCCTGCAGACGCCTGCGACATGGCGTCCGGAGCGTCTCAAAACCCTCGAGCCGCGAGAGCTTATCGAGGGCTCGCCGGTACTCGGCAAAGAACGCTTCGGGCCGACTCGCCGTTTTCGAGGCTGGATGCACCCTAAACGCCGCGATGATCGCGGGGGCGTAGGCGATGCGTGGATAGAGCGCGAAATAGCGAATATACATTTCCATGTCGAAGTAGTAGTGGAACGCGGGATCAGGTCCGCCGCAACGGAGTACGTTCTCCCGACGCAGCCAGATCGCAGGCTGGAGCATCTCGACGCCGAGGTCGCCGCGGAGAATCTTCCGGGCGTCCATCTCGCGACTCCGGCGCGACACCGGAGCCACGACATCCCCGACGACGAGGCCACCGCCACCGATGGCATCGACATCCGCGCGCATCGCCTGTGCCACCACGGCAAGTGCACCCGGCTGAAGCACGTCATCCGAATTGATCCAGTTGAAGATCTCGCCGCTGGTTCTGGCGAGACCTTTGTTGATTGCTTCGGCCTGGCCTCCGTCAGGCTCGCTCACCCACCAGCTGAGCCATCGCTGGTACTTTTCGATGATCGCGACGCTCTCGTCACGGCTCCCACCGTCAACGACCACGTACTCAAGGTTGGGGTAGCCCTGGAGTAGCACCGAGCGGATCGTCTCCTCGAGGAACGTTGCCTGGTTGAACGACGGCGTCACGACCGCAATTGCGGGCCATGGTCGCCCATCCGGCATCGCCGCCGGGAGTTGCGCCCCCCCCTCGACCCAGGGCCATCCCGACCCCCTCTTGTCGGGCGACGGCAACTCGTCGAGGGTTGGACAACGCATGTGCTCATCTCATCCCACCTCGAGCTTCTGGTGCCGTTGCGGCTTTGTCAAGCTCACCCAGGCGCCCGAAGACGCATTCGGTGAGTGGCAGGTCTCCAGGGACCGGCCATCCCGCCTGAGCCTGCGGAACGTGAGAACATGACAGGCATGTCAACGCGGGGGGCTGCTGATGGGGCGGTGGTGAGGATGCTCGGGCTGCGGCCAGGCCGGCCGATGATGCTGACCGACAGGGGCATGGCGTGAGGAAACCGTCCGTCAAAGCCCATCAGCCCCGGCTCACGGTCGTTTCGAGCGGCAACTTCGCGCGCGGGTACGGCGGCGTCGCGTATCTGGCGGAGGCCTTGCACACACGGGGTGCAGCGGTTCAGGTCATCGCCCCCATTCCGCTCGACCAGATGGACGACGTCCGGCGGTTCGCCTTCCCCACTAGGAGCATCTATTCGACGACTCCGAGGTCGTCATGGCTGTCCCGGCGGATGTTTCATCTCGAGCTGGCACTTACCGGTGTCTTTCGCGACACGGCCTGGATCTTTTCCGACTTGAGCTTCTTCCGTGAGGCGGTTGCCATCCGTCGCCTGCGCCAGCGCTCGAAGCTGATCCATTACTGCACCGAGCTCCTCACCCCTGAGGAGTTCCCGCGTCTGCGTAACACGAACTTCTACGCCAAGCACGCGGGCGTCCCTGACCTGATCATCGACGTCAACCAGGCTCGCGCCGCCAGACGGCGCGAGCGGTTTGGCCTCCTGCAGGAGATCCTGGTGCTCCCGAACACGCTGCCACTGTCCGAGATCCCTCGACCCGCTCCTTCGGGAACGCTGGCGCGGCTTGCCGGCGGCGAACTCCCCGAAGGCACGCCTGTGCTCCTGTACGCCGGCGGGACCCACGCGGGCGCAGCGCTCGACAGCATTGTCACCGCCGTTGCCGGGCTCGACCGACCGGCGTTCTTCCTCGCCTTCTGCCACAGCGAGCTGGCCGACGACGTGGTTCGGTTCAGGGACATGGTGAACGACCGTCTCGGGTCTCGTCGGGGAAGGGTCTGTCCGGCGGTGCCACGACAGGCCCTTCTGGCGTGTATGCACGAGGCGACGGTGGGTCTGGTCACCTACCCCTACTCGGCGGCACCGTCGTGGAACCAGCTCCACTGTGCGCCGACCAAGGCGTACGAGTGCATCGCGACAGGTCTTCCGATCGCCGCGTCCGCCAACCCTTCGCTGCAGGCGCTTGTCGCTGACCGCGCCGTCGGCGCCTGTGCCGCCGACGACAGCCCTGCAGCCCTGCGTGACGCGATCGGGCAGTTGCTCGCCCAGCCCGCACGGCTACGTGCAATGTCGGAGCGAGCGAAACGCATGTTCGCCGAGGAGCTCTGCTTCGAGCGTGCCTCTCTGCCTGTTGTGAATCGAATCCTGGCCACACTCGATGGCATCCCTCAGTGAGGCGGAAGGGTCATACGAAACCCGTTGAGTGCGCGTTAGAAGTTCCGAATGGACGCTTGGGAAGCTTTACGATCCAGTCCGACGTGCATGCCCCACTTGTCAGTGGCGCAGCAGTTGGCTGCGAGCAAGCATGGGACCATTTGAGGAGAATTGGTGTGCCCACGCTCCAGCGCACGATTGTGAGAGAAAAGGACCATAACGTCGCCGTACGAAGCTTTTCGCGCAGGAGATCCGCCGTTTGGCCAGGTCAGATGCAAACGCGTCCTGGGTCGGTGGGAATGACTCATCACCCTCTGAATGGGAGCGCCTCGAAAGAGCCCTGATCGGTTTGCCATACCGCTTCACCGTGCATAAGCCGCAAGAGCCGGGCACCCATCCGGCACTCTCGCGGCGCCTGCTGATTCCCGCAGATGGTGTCCTTGAAGCGGGCCTCGATTCAGGGGGACGCTGACTCCCTGCTATCGCTTTCACCTTGCCAGCGCCGACCATCCGGGAACGTTCTTCATGTCCGTTCTGAGGGAGTTTCGCGGTTCGGAGCGCCGAGCCTGACTCGGGCGGAGGCCGGCAGGGTGCGGGGATCTGGCGGACCCCTCAAGACATTGCACCTCGGCCCAGGATGCGCAGAGCTCTCGACTTGTGGGAGAAGTGGTGAAGCCCGTGGAGTTCGTTCCCAATATCCCGGTGGGCCGGGATTCCGAGACCTGCGGGGCGCCGCCGAGGGGGCCGCGGCGGTTGCAGGGACGAGCCTGCTTATCCGTACGAGCGGTCATCTCCAGACACTCCTCGACGACGCAACGCTTGGAACCACGCTCGAACGACGATGCGGTCGCGCAGAATCGACGCCCCGAGCCGGGCGGGCAGCCAGGCGAGGTGGGCGGCCATCCGCAGCCGGGTGGCGTGCCGCCAGGTGACGAGCAGGCGGTTGCGCTCGTACACGAGGCGGCGCTCGCGCGGGTCGTCGCTCGCGATCGTGGCGCCGTGCCGGTGCCGCACGATCGCGTCGCCCACCGCCACGATCCGGCGGCCGGCCCGCAGACGCAGGCCGAGGTCCGCGTCCTCCCAGTAGTAGGGCGCCAGGCGCTCGTCGAAACCGCCGACGCGGAGGAACTCGTCGCGGCGCACGGCGATGGCGGCGCCGGTCAGGAACGGCACGTCCCAGACGCCGCTTGTGGGCAACGCGTCCTGCCGCGCGTCGAGGACGCCGCGGCGCCACTCGAGCCGGCTTCCGCTCTCGCTGCGGCCGAGCGTCTCACTCCATACGTTGGGCCCGACCGCGGCGACCCCCGGGTCGTCGAGGACGTGCTCGAGGGTTGCCACCGTCGTCGGCTCGAGCTCGACATCGTCGTTGACGAACAGCAGCCGGCGACCCCGCGCCGCGCGCGCCCCCGCGTTGCACGCGGTGGCGAAGCCGCGCTCGCCGGCATGGGCAACCGCGCGGAACGGCAATGATCGCCCGGCCTCCG
>DAIDOU010000135.1 GCA_027458945.1 Acidobacteriota bacterium | reverse complement strand
CGAGTACCTGCTGATGATCAAGACCCGGCGCTCGCTCTTCCCGGCGGTGAGCGAGGCGATCCGCGAGATCCACTCCTACGAGCTGCCCGAGGTGCTCGAGTTCCCGGTCGGCAACGCGGAGCCGAACTTCCACCGCTGGGTGGTCGAGATGGCCACTGGCGTCCCTGAAGCCGAGCTGGAACCGGAAGCCGAGCCCTCGTTCGACTGAGTGTGGCCACCGCGCTTCGGCCTCACGAGAGGCGGGCGTTCAGGTTGCCTCGAGGTTGGCCGGAGCGTACAATTTTTCACGTGGGGCCCGTCGCCCCGATCCGGAGGATCTCGCCATGAAACTCACGCGTCTGCTTGCCGGTGCGCTCTTGCTCGTCCCGTCGCTGCTCTTCGCCCAGGCGGAGGGGAGGATCAAGGGGGTCGTGACCGACACTCACGGGACGCCGATCGTCGGCGCGAAGGTCATCCTCACCTGCCCCGACATCGCCAACTTCCGCCGCGAACTGACCACCAACGACAAGGGCGGGTTCGCCACTCTGATCGTGGACGCGACGCGCGAGTACCTGTTCCGCGTCGAGGCCCAGGGGTACCAACCGCAGGAGTCGATGCAGAAGCCGAAAATCGGGGGGCAGACGCTCGAGGTGAATTTCGCGTTGCGCAGCCTGCAGGAGATCCAGGCGGCGGAGCAGCAGAAGGCGCTCGAACAGCCCGGCCTCAAGGACGCCCGCGAGGGGCAGAAGCTGCTCGAAGAGGGGAAGACGGTCGAGGCGCGCGCCAAGTTCGCGGCGGCGGTCGCGGCCAAACCGGACTTGTACCTCGCGTGGCTCGCACTGGGCGACATCGACCAGAAGGCGGGGAAGAACGACGACGCGATCGCCGCGGCGGAGCAGTGCCTGCACTACAAGCCCGAGTTTCCCCAGTGCCTGGCGCTGGCGATGAACGCGACGCACGCGAAGGGCGACAAGGCGGCGTACGACGCGTACGTCAAGCGCTACGAGGTGGCCAACCCCTCCGACCCGACGCTGTACTACAACCAGGCCGTGGCGTTCCTCAACAAGGGCGACGACGCGAACGCCCGGCCGCTGCTGGAGAAGGCGCTGGCGGCCAACCCGGAGTACCCCGAGGCGATGTTCCAGCTCGGCATGGTGTGCTTCCGCGCCGGCGAGACCGCGAAGGCCAAGGAGTTGCTCCAGAAGTTCATCAAGACCGCGCCCGACCACAAGGAAGCGGCGACCGCCAAGGAGATGCTCAAGTACATGTAGGCGCGGGCGCGCCAGCGGCGGCAGACGGAAGAGGGCAGAGGGCAGAGGGTAGAAGGAAGACGAAGACGGAAACTCACGGTCTCCGTCGTTCTTCTACCTTCTACCTTCTTCCCTCTTCCCGTTTCACCCGGGGAGGTCGAACGGCGACTGCACCCGCACCTCGGCGATCGCGTTGCGTCCCTGAACGAGCACGACGCGGGCGCGATGGCTGGGGATCTCCTCGCGGTCGAGCTGGCAGTAGGCGGCGATGATCACCAGGTCGCCGGTCTTGGCGAGGTGGGCCGCGGCGCCGTTGACCCCGATCTCGCCGCTCCCGGCCGCGCCGGCGATGCAGTAGGTAGTGAACCGGGTGCCGCGGGTGAGGTTGTAGACGTCCACCTGCTCGAGCGGGAGAAGGTCGGCGGCCGCGAGGAGGTCGGTGTCGATCGTGATCGAGCCGACGTAGTCGGGGTCGCTGCGGGTGACACGAGCGCGGTGGATCTTCGCGCGCAAGAACGGCCGGAGCATCAGGGCACCTCCACGACGGTGTTGTCGATCAGCCGCGTCGCGCCGACGAAGACGGCGAGCGCCAGCAGGACGCGACGCCCCACGGGCTCACGCGCCTCGAGGGTGTCGGGGTCGACGGCGGCGGCGTACTGCAGGCGCGCGAGCGGCTCGGCCGCCACCTCGGCGGCGAGGATCGCCTCGAGGGCGGCGCGCCGGCGCTCGCCGCCTGCGGCCGCGGCGGCGGCACGCTGCAGCGCCCGGTACAGGACGGTGGC
>DAIDOU010000134.1 GCA_027458945.1 Acidobacteriota bacterium | reverse complement strand
GACGTCGCGGCCAGCGTTCGTGACGCCACCGGCGCCGCCGCCCGGGCGTGCATCGCGGCGGGAAGGAGCGCGTAGATGGAACGGCTCGGTGTCTTCCTCTGCAGCGGCTGCGGCATCGGGGAGGCTCTCAAGCTCGAGGGCCTGACCGCCATCGCCGAGGAGCTCGGTGCCGCCGGCTGCCGCACCCATCCGTGCCTGTGCTCCCCCGAGGGCGTCGCCGAGGTCCGCGCCGCGCTCGACGGCGGGTCGATCGGCGGCGCGCTCGTGGGCGCGTGCTCCGCTCGCGCCAAGACCGAGGCGTTCGCGTTCGACCCGGCGCGGCACGCCGTCGAGCGCGTGAGCCTGCGCGAGCAGGTGGTGTGGTCGCACCCCGCCGGCGACGAGGACACACAGGCGCTGGCGGAGGACCTCCTGCGCATGGGCTATGCCCGCCTGGCCAAGACCAGCGCCGCCAAACCGCTGGCGGAGGCGATCGAGCGCAGCGTGCTGGTCGTCGGCGGCGGCCTCGCAGGTCTGACCGCGGCGCGCACCGCCGCCGATCTGGGCCACCCGGTCGTCGTCGTCGAGAAGGCCTCCGCGGCCGGAGGCTCACTGGCGGCGCTCGCGGATGTCGTCCCTGCCGGGCCGCCGTACGACACCTTGCACGCCAACCCGCTCCCGGCGCTCATCGCCGAACTCGCCGCGATGGAGAACGTGCGGATCTTCACCGGCTCCACCGTGGCCTCGATCAAGGGGCAGCCCGGCCAGTTCCGCGTCATGCTGGCGACCCCCGCGGGCGAGGTGGCGCTCACGGCGGGCGCGATCGTGCAGGCGACCGGCTCGCGGCCGTACGACGCCACCCGCCTCGGCCACCTCGGCTACGGCACCTCGCCCAACGTCGTCACGGCGCCGGAACTCGACGCGATGCTGGCGGGCGGCGGACTCAAGCGGCCGTCGGACGGCGCCTTGCCGCGGCGCATCGTGTTCATCCAGTGCTCCGGCTCGCGCGACCCCGACCACCTGCCGTACTGCTCGGCCGACTGCTGCGGCGCCACGCTGCGCCAGATCGCGACGATCCACCACTCCCACCCCGAGGTCGAGACGGCGGTCGTCTACCGCGACATGCGCACGCCGGGCCAGCTTGAGCGATTCTTCCTCGCGGTGCAGCAGCAGCCCAGCTCGCTCTTCCTCCGCGGCGAGGTGGCGAGCGTGAGCGGCAACGGCCGCCTCGAGGTGGCGCTGCGCGATACCGCGCTCGGCGGGGCGGCGGCGCTCGACGCCGACCTCGTCGTGCTCGCGGTCGGCCTCGTCCCCAACGCCGCCGACGGCGAGGCGATCCGCATCCATTCCGACGCGGTCAGGCGGGCCGAGACCGGCGAGAGCGAGACGCAGCGCGAGGAGGCCCGCAAGATCGCGGCGCAGTACGCCGCCCACCAGGGTACGGAGATCCTGAACCTGGATTACCGCCAGGGCCCCGACCTGCCGGCGCTGCGCTACGGTTTCCCCGACTCCCACTTCATCTGCTTCCCGTACGAGACGCGGCGCACCGGGATCTACGCCGCCGGGACGGTGCACGCGCCGATGGACGCGGCCGCGGCCGCCGAGGACGGCGCCGGCGCCGCGATGAAGGCGGTGCAGTGCATCGTCGCCGCCGAACGCGGCGAGGCCGTGCACCCGCGCGCCGGCGACATCACGGTCCCGGACTTCTTTCTGCAGCGCTGCACCCAGTGCAAGCGCTGCACCGAGGAGTGCCCGTTCGGCACGCTCAACGAGGACGAGAAGGGCACGCCGCAGCTCAACGCGCTGCGCTGCCGGCGCTGCGGCATCTGCATGGGCGCCTGCCCGGAGCGGATCATCTCGTTCCCCGACTACTCGGTGGACGCCGTGGCCGGCATGATCAAGGCGATGAGCGTCCCGGAGGAGGTCGAGGAGAAACCGCGCATCCTGGCCCTGATGTGCGAGAACGACGCGCTGCCCGCGCTCGATGCCGCCGCCACGCTGCGGCGCAGCTGGAACCCGTGGGTCCGGGTGATCCCGATCCGCTGCCTCGGTTCGACCAACATCGTGTGGATCGCCGACTCGCTCTCGCGCGGCATCGACGGGGTGATCCTGATCGGCTGCAAGTCGGGCGACGACTACCAGTGCCACTACGTGCGCGGCTCGCAGCTGGCCCAGACCAGGCTCGGCAACGTGCAGGAGACGCTGCAGCGGCTCGCCCTCGAGCCCGAACGGATCCGCGTCGTCGAGCTGGCGCACGACGAGTTCGCTCGCGTCCCCGAGGTCCTCGACGAGTTCGCCGCCACGATCGAGGGGCTCGGGCCCAACCCCATGAAGGGTTTCTGACGGAGGCACGATGGCCGCGATCCCAACCTTGCTGCCCGCCCCCGAGTTCCGCGAGGCGCTGCGCCGCCGCGGCGGCGACACCGTCTCGCGCTGTTACCAGTGCGCGACCTGCTCCGGCGTCTGCGAGCTGGCGCCCGACGAGGCCCCGTTCCCGCGCCGGCTCATGCTCCTGGCGCAGTGGGGCCAGGCCGAGCGGCTCGCCGCCGACCCGGCCGTCTGGCTGTGCCACCAGTGCAACGACTGCACCGCCCGCTGCCCGCGCGACGCCAAGCCCGGCGACGTGGTGCAGGCGATCCGCGCCCTGGTGATCGAGAAGCTCGCGTTCCCCGGCTTTCTCGGCCGCCTGGTCGGCGCCGCGCGCGCGAGCTGGCCGTTGCTTGTCGGCCTCCCGATCGCGTTCTGGGTCGCGCTCCTCGCCGCCACCGGCCACCTCGCGATCCCCGCCGAGCTCACGCAGCGATGGGCGTACGAGCAGCTCGTGCCCCACGTCCTCATCTACTCGGTGTTCTTCCCCGCCGCGGGCTGGGCCGCGCTCGCGGCGTGGGTGAGCGCCCGGCGCTTCTGGGGACTCCTCGCCGCCGGCGGGCCGCCGACGTCGTTCCTCGGGGGGCTCGTCCCGGCGGCGGGCGAGATCGCCACCCACAAGCGCTTCGGCTCCTGCGACGCCGCCCGCCCGCGCCGGTTCGGCCACCTCGCCCTGCTCTGGGGGTTCGTCGGCGCCGCTGCCACGTCCGGCCTGCTCATCGTCGGCATCTACGTCCAGCACCTCGCGATGCCGCTGGCGCTCACGCACCCGTACAAGCTCCTCGGCAACGTGTCGGCGGTGCTGCTCGTGATCGGGGGCACCGTGCTCGTGGCCAACCGCCTCGGCGACGGCCGCAAGGCGGGCGCGTCGACCGCGTTCGACAACTTCTTCCTCACCGTCGTGGCCCTCGTCATCGTGACCGGCGTCCTCAGCGAGGTGGCGCGCCTCGCGCTGACGCCCGAGTTCGCGCTCGCGGTCTACGTCGTCCACCTCGGGCTCGTTCTCTGCCTCTTCCTGACGTTTCCCTACTCCAAGTTCGCGCACATGCTGTACCGCTCGCTGGCGATGGTGCACCAGCTCGGCGGCGCCGAGGCCTCGCGCTCGTGAACCCGGCCTGTCTTTCCCACCCGTCGTTTCAGGCGAACGCCGCGGCGGCCACCCGCCGCCGCGCGCCCGAGGTGTCTCACCCAGACAACGCTTTAGGAACGAAAGGAGACGAGCACCATGTCGAAACTGGTTCCACCGCACGGAAGTAAGCAGCTCAAGCCGCTGCTGCTCGACGGCGCGGAGCTCGCCGACGAGCTGGGCAAGGCGAAGCGCCTGAAGAAGGTGCCGATCACCAGCCGCGAGAGCGGCGACCTGATCATGCTCGGCATCGGCGGCTTCACCCCGCTCGACGGGTTCATGGGCCACGACGACTGGAAGGGCTGCTGCGACGAGTACAAGCTCCCGTCCAGGAAGGGGCTCTTCTGGCCGATCCCGATCACGCTCTCGGCCGCCAAGCCGCTCGCCGACTCGATCGCCGTCGGCGAGGAGGTGGCGCTCGTGGAGGCCGAGACCGACCAGCTCATGGGCACGATGAAGGTCACGGAGAAGTACGTGATCGACAAGAACCACGAGTGCCAGCAGGTGTTCCGCACCACCGACCCCGCCCACCCCGGCGTCAAGATGGTGATGGAGCAGGCCGAGGTGAACCTGGCCGGCCCGGTCAAGGTGCTCTCGGAGTCGTACTTCCCGACGCAGTTCAAGGGCCTCTACCAGCGCCCGGCCGAGGCGCGCCAGGCGTTCGAGGAGCGGGGCTGGACCACGGTGGCCGCGCTGCAGCTGCGCAACCCGATGCACAACTCGCACGCCTACCTGGCGTGGATCGCGATCGAGGTCTGCGACGGCGTATACATCCACCAGCTGGTGGGCAAGCTGAAGCCCGGCGACATTCCGGCCGACGTCCGCGTCAAGGCGATCGACGCCCTGATCAACAAGTACTTCCGCAAGGAGCGCTGCATCCAGGCCGGCTACCCGCTCGACATGCGCTACGCCGGTCCGCGCGAAGCCTTGTTGCACGCGGTGTTCCGCCAGAACTACGGCTGCTCGCACCTGATCGTCGGCCGCGACCACGCCGG
>DAIDOU010000133.1 GCA_027458945.1 Acidobacteriota bacterium | reverse complement strand
CAACCGCCGCACCGGCCGCCTGTACAAGGCGCTGGTGGAGGGCGAGAAGGTCGCGGCCGGCGAGCCCTGGGGCATGTACCGGCCGATGAAGTATGAGGGCTACTTCGAGGTGAACGCCGAGGTGAAGGACGGCAAGAGCCCGTCCGACGTCGAGCACGCGCTGTTCGGCCAGCTCGACGCGCTGGCCTCGAACCCGGTCGGCGAGCACGAGCTGCAGAAGGTGAAGAACCAGGAGCTCGCCAACTCGTACCGGCGGCTGCAGTCGAACTTCTTCCTCATGCTGCAGTTGCTGCTCTACGATTCGGACGGGAACTGGCACTTCCTCAACGACTCCCCGGCGAAGCTGCAGGCGGTCACCGCGGCCGACATCCAGCGCGTCGCCAAGGCGACGTTCACCCGGGAGAACAGCGACGTCACGACGTACCTGCGCAAGGCCGGCAGCACGCCTGAGGACCCCGAGATCGCGGCGATGCCGGCGGAGCTACGGGGGATGGTGAAGCAGCAGGTGGCGCAGATCAACCAGCTCAACGACCGGGCCAAGCTGGAGCAGGTGCTCGCGCGCCTACAGCAGGCGGCGGGCCGGGTGCCGCCGGCGATGAAGCCGGGGTTCGACTACATCATGAAGAAGGCGCAGGAGCACCTCGACAGCCTGCCGCCGGCGCCGCCGGCGAACGCCGCGCCGGCCCCGCCGGCCGCCGACAAGCCGAAGGGCTAGGGGCGGGAGGAGGAGATGAAGATGCGAGGCACGTATCGACTGATGACGGCCGCGATCGTCCTGGCCTGGGCCCTCCCGGCGATGGCCGCGGACGGCACGACCGCGATCCCTGCGCGGCCCGAGCAATTGAAGTTCGCGCCGCTTTCGTTCAAGGTGCCCGACGCCTCCGCGATGCGGGTGACGCTCGCCAACGGCGTACCGGTCTACATCGCTCCCGACCGCATGTTCCCGCTCGTGACGGTGCAGGTGTTCTTCCGCGGCGGCAAATACCTCGAGCCCGCCGGCAAGGAAGGGCTGGCCGAGCTGATGGGGACGGTCTGGCGGACCGGCGGGGCCGGGGCGCTCGACGCCAAGGCGCTCGACGAGGAGCTCGACTTCCTCGCGGCGTCGCTCAACACCTCGGTCGGGGGTGTCTCCGGCAGCGTCAGCCTGAACCTGCTGGCCAAGGACCTCGACCGCGGGCTCGCCCTGATGATGGACGTGCTGCGGAAGCCGCGCTTCGACGAGGACCGCGTCGCCAAGGCGAAGGAGGACATGGTCTCGGAGATGAAGCGGCGCAACGACGAGACCGCCGACATCGAGACGCGGGAGTGGGACCGCCTGGTCTACGGTGACGACTACTGGGTCAACCGGCTCGCCACCAAGGCCAGCGTGGCCGCTATCACACGTGAGGACCTGGTCGCGTTCCACAAGCTCGTCGCCGACCCGGCCAACTTCGTCGTCGCGGTCGCCGGAGACTTCGACCGCGCCGCGATGATCGCCAAGCTCAACGCGACGCTGGGGGCGTGGAAGCGGGCCGGCAAAGGAGTGCCGCCGGTGCCGCAGCCGGCTGCGTCGGCCCAGCCCGGGGTCTACATGGTGAACAAGCCGGACGTCAACCAGGGCCGCGTCTCGATCGGCCACCTCGGCGTCAAGCGACCGCTCGCCGACGAGTTCGCTCTCGACGTCGCCAACGACGTCCTCGGCGGCGGCGGTTTCACGGCGTGGATGACGTCGCGGGTGCGCTCCGACGAGGGGCTCGCCTATTCCGCGTACTCGAGCTACTCGATCGGGGACCTCTACCCGGGGACGTTCCGCGCGTCGTTCCAGTCGAAGTCGGCGACCTGCGCGCGGGCGGCGAAGCTCACGATCGACCTGATGAACAAGATGCGCGCCGGCGAGGTCACGGAGAAGGAGCTGGTCACCAGCAAGAACTCGTTCACGGAAACGCTGCCGCGGCTGTTCGAGAGCAAGCTGCGGACCGTGTCGCGCTTCGCCCAGGACGAGCTTGTCGGCCGCCCGCACACCTACTGGTCGACGTATCGCGAAAAGGTCGGAAAGGTGACAATCCCCGCCGTCGGCGAGGCCGCCCGGGCCCACATCCGCACCGACCGGCTCATCGTCCTGGTGGTCGGCAACGTGGCCGAGATCCTCAAGGGTAGTCCGGACCACCCCGAGGCGTCGTTCGCGGCGTTCGGACCGATCGTGCGGGTGCCGCTGCGCGACCCGCTCACGCTGCAGCCGATCAAGGAGTGACGCACCGCAACGGCTCACACGAGGCGCCCGGGCTCGCCCGGGCGCCTTCTCGTGTTTGGCCCTTTTGGGTGTGGTGGGCGGGGCGGGGTTTTGGTTGAGTGAGGTCATGGGGAGGCGTAGAGGACAGCGGAGGCGAGGTGAGGGCGGATATTTTCGGACTTCGCTGATGGGGTGCAGGGTGGGGCGAAGTGGGAGAAAGTCGGGAGGCCGAGGGCGCGGCCCCAGAGCTGCGCGCGGTATTCGTGGAGGAGATCGGCGGTGGAATCCCGAGGCGGAGGGGCGGCGCGGCGCCACTTGGGGGCTGGGAGCAGGGCGGCGCGATTGCCGTGCGCCCGGGCCGCAGCGACCAGGAGAGTGGCGTACGCGGCGACGATCAGCGCCGGGACGGCCTGGACGGACGCGGGCGTGCGGACCTGCGCCTGGCCGACACCCAAGAGCGTCTTCTCGTCGCGGAAGTTGACCTCGATGTCCCAGCGCCAGACGTAGGCTTGCAGCAGCTGGTCCAACGGCATCTTCGGGTCGGTGCAGATCAGGTACGCGGGCCGGCGATAGAGCACGTGCGCACCCTGGCGCGGGCGGTACGCCAGAGGGGCAACGACCACCAGACGCAGCGCATGGGTCTTCCCGGTTGCCCGCCAGCGCAGCGGCGCGAAGGTCTTGATCCGGAAGTCATGCCAGCGCCCGGCGGCCCAGACGCGAACGGTCTGCCAAGGGATGCTGGCATCCAGCCGGATCTGCTCCGGCGTCGGCAGCGGCGCGCCGTAGATCCTCCGCCGACCACGCCGGCCAAACTCCATGGGTGGGGCAACGTGGTACAGCTTGGCGTCGGCCCGCACGCGCCCGATGAACGCCGTGCGCTCCGGCAACGCCGTGAGGACGGTGCCGTTGGTGTACCCACCATCACCGACCGCGACCAGCGGCCGTTGCTGGGCCTCAGCCTTCGTGTCCATGCGCTGCCTGAGCTCGGCCAGACGCCGCACCGCCGCCAGGCTCAGCCGCGCGGTGGCCACCTGCTGGCGATAGGTCCGCCACGCCTGTGGGCTCGCGGTCCGCGACGGCTTGCTCGGCGAGGGCGCATGTACGAAATCCACGGGGATCATGCGCGCCGCACCCGGAGCGTACGGAAGCGCCACCGACAGCTGCAGCATGCGCTGCGCTCGGATGAAGTTGGTCGCAAACGGCGGCCCCAGCGGATCGCGACGCCACGACACCCCCGCGATCTTCCGTCCCCACTTTCGTACCAACGTGTCATCGATCGCCGCCACCACCGGCGCCGCGCCTGGCTGCAGGTCGATCACCTCACGCAAGACCGTATCGAGCACCGCCCCCGCATCGAACCGCTCCCGGGCAAACAGCCGATACGTCGCCGACCAGTCCACAAACTGACTCGCCGAGGTCGCCAGCAGCCCCGTCACCGTGCGCCGTCCCAAACACGCCAGCGCGCTCAGCGCGAGGGCTTTCGCCCGCCGGCGGATCCGTCGCTGTCGACCCGACTCGGCAACGTCCCAGAGGGCGTCGATGTGGTCCAGCAGCGTCCCCGCCGTTTTTTTTCCAGCACCGACGCCGGCGGGCTCGTCCGCCGTAACGCCAGCAACCCCTTGTTCTCAATGATCCACTCCACCACCTCCCCGCGCTCGAACTCCATCGCCTGCGCCACCGCTGAGGGGAAGTTGATGTACCACTGCTCGCTCGCCTGCCGCTTGATGAGCTGAACCTTGGTGGGGTATCCCATCACGACCTCCTGGTGTCTAGTCTATAAACTAGATACCACCCAACCCCCACCTTGTCCAGCCCCCCAACGACTTCACCGCTACTCCATCCCCCAATCCCACCCTCGATATCTAGTCAAAGGCCAAACACGAGGCGTGCCCGGAGGGCACGTGAGCACCCGATTCGCCGAGTGCAACGCAGCCAGAGGCCCGGCGCCGGCGGCGCCTCTACGCGAACATCGGTTATCCGTTCGTCAGTACTCCTCGAGGTACTGCTCGCGCTCCCACTCGTGCACGGTGCAGATGTACCGATGCCACTCCTCGCGCTTGTTGCGCAGGAAGTTGGAGTAGATGTGCTCGCCGAGCGCGTCCTGGACCACCGCGTCGCGCTCGAGGTTGTCGAGCGCCTCGGAGAGGTTCGCCGGAAGCTCCTTGATCTTCAGGCGGCGCTTCTCCCGCTCCGACATCTCGAAGATGTTGCGGTTGACCGGCTCGCCGCAGTCGAGGCCGCGGTGGACGCCGTCGAGGCCGCACGCCAGCATCACGGCGAGCGCCAGGTAGGGGTTGCACGACGGGTCGGGGACGCGCACCTCG
>DAIDOU010000132.1 GCA_027458945.1 Acidobacteriota bacterium | reverse complement strand
ACCAGGCACGTGGCGATGATCGTCAGGGAGCCGCCGTGCTCGATGTTCCGCGCCGAGCCGAAGAACCGGCGCGGCTTCTCCATGGTGCGGGCGTCGATGCCGCCGGAGAGGATGCGCCCGGAGCTCTTCTGATTGTTGTTGTACGCCCGCGACATGCGGGTGAGTGAGTCCATGAGCACGACGACGTCGCCGCCGAGCTCGACGAGCCGGCGCGAGCGCTCGAGCACCATCTCCGAGACCTCGATGTGGCTCTGGATCGACTCGTCCGACGACGAGGCGTAGACCTCGCCCTGGATGATGTTGCGCTTCCAGTCCGTGACCTCTTCCGGGCGCTCGTCCACCAGGAGGACGAAGATCTGCACCTCCGGGTGGTTGACGCCGATCGCGTGAGCGAGCTGCTGCAGGAGCGTCGTCTTGCCGGCCTTGGGCGGCGCGACGATGAGGCAGCGCTGCCCCTTGCCGATCGGCGCCATGAGCTCGATCACGCGCGGCTCGAGGACTCCGGGGTCGGTCTCGAGCTTGAAGCGCGGCGTGGGGTCGATCGAGGTGAGCTCGGAGAACGGGATCGCCCGCTGGCGGTACTCGTCCGGTGCCATCCCCTCGATCGCGGTGATCTCGACGACGGTCGGGCGCTGGTGCCCATTCGGGGGCTGCACCGACGCCCCCAGACGCAGCCCGCTCTCGAGGTGCCAGCGGGAGAGCTGGGTGCCGTCGAGCGCCGGGTCCTCCCCGGTCGGGTGGAACCTCGACGTCAACGGGAGGACGAACGCCTTGCCGTCCTCACGACGCCAGAGGTAACCCTCGAACGGAGCGGCCGGGGCGCCGTTGGCTTGGGCACGGCGGCGGCCACGTCGCCGCCGCGGCCTGCGGCGGTGACCCGTGCCGGCAGCCTCATTGGCCTCCTGGCCGGGAGACGCAACGGCGTCGTTGAGATCTTCCACCATACTTGTCGAGCTCCTTGGCTCGCCCGGCCGCTGACTGCGCGATCACCGCACCTCGTCGGCGGGGGCCAGCCGGTACGCGACGCGCGGGAACGAAGCGGGGGTCGACACCGCATCCGCGCATTCGCGTCGTTCACAGTGTAGCGCACAACACCGGCGCTGCCAACCGCCCGGGCGCCGTCAACCGGCTTGCGGCCCGATCATCGTCGCGAACGCCTCGAGGATCTGCGGGTCCCACCACCCGCGTGCCGCCTCCTCGCGCTGCGTCGCCAGCGCGCCCTCGGCGGCGAGCGCCCGCCGGTACGGCCGGTCGCTGGTGAGCGCGTCGAACACGTCCACCACCTGAAACAGCCGTGCGAGCAGCGGGATGTCGTCGCCCCCCAGCCTGTCCGGGTAGCCGCTGCCGTCGCGCCGCTCGTGGTGGTGGCGGATCACCGGCAACACCGGCCGCAGCGTGCGCAGCGGTGCGCAGATCTGGACCCCGATTTCGACGTGGCTGCGCATGACCTTCCACTCAGCGGCGTCGAGGCGGCCGGGCTTGAGCAGGACCGCGTCGGGGATGCCGATCTTGCCGATGTCGTGCAGGTACCCGGCGCGCCGCAGCGTCTTAATCGACTCGGGGTCGAGGCCGAGGTACTCGCCGAGCCGGGCGGCGAGCGTCGCCAACCGGTCGCAGTGATCGCCGGTGCCCTCGTCGCGCGCTTCGACCGCTCGCGCGACCGCGAAGAGCATCTTCTCCGCGTCGTCGAGGTCCTGCGTGAGGCGCCGGAAGCTGACGAGGTTGCGCACGCGGACCTCGAGTTCGACGAGGTCGAACGGCTTGGTGAGGAAGTCGGTCCCGCCGGCCTCGAGGCCGCGCAGGCGGGCGTGCCGCGAGTCGAGGCCGGTGAGGAACACGACCGGGAGCAGCCGCGTCTCCTCGTCGGCCTTGAGCCGGCGACACACCTCGAAACCGTCGATCCCCGGCATCATGACGTCGAGGAGGATCACGTCCGGCTGGCGCTCGCGCGCGAGCAGCAACCCGCTCTCGCCCTCGAGCGCCTGCCACACCTCAAAGCCGAGCGGCAGGAGAGCCTCCCGCATCGCCTCGAGACTCTGCGGTTGGTCGTCGATGATCAGCACCGTCCCCGCGGTGGCCATAGCTGGCAACAATTCTACACAAGCTCGCGGCGGCCGTTCTCGGCAAAGAGCGAGGGCCGCCCGACCGGGCGGCCCTCAGCGGGACACAACCCAACGCTGCTACGGCAGGCGCAGGAAGACGAAGCTCTTCTGTTCGGCCTGCGGACGGTAAACGTAGAGACGGACCATCGTGCCTGACTTCAACGACGAGAGCGCGTCGGTGAACTCCTGCGTCGAGGTCACGTCGTGCGCGTCGACGCGCATGACGACGTCGCCGGCGCGCAGCCCGGCCTCGTCGGCCGGCGACGAATCCGAGACGTGGCTCACGATCACGCCCTCGATCTCGCGCGGGATTTCGAACTGACGCCGTGTGCGGGCCGAGAGGTCGTCCACCTTGAGGCCGAGCTTGGAGGACGGCGTGTTGTCCGTGACAGGCGAGGCGCCCTGACCGTTGTCGGCTTCGGGCCGCTCGCCGAGCACTACCGACAGCGTCTTGTGCGAGCCGTCGCGGATCACGTCGAGTTCGACCTTGCGCCCGGGGGCGATCGCCGACACGTAGTCGATGAGCTGGCGGGTTTCCTTGACCGGCGTG
>DAIDOU010000131.1 GCA_027458945.1 Acidobacteriota bacterium | reverse complement strand
CTCGCCACGCTGCTGGCCGTCGCGCAGGCCTCGGCTGGGCACCCGACGCGGCGCTCGCAGATGTTCCTGTTCACCTGCGGCGAGGAGCAGGGGCTGCTCGGCGCGTTCGCCTACGTGCAGCACCCGCTCTGGCCGCTGGCGAAGACCGTCGCGGACCTCAACTTCGAGAGCCTCAACTGGGTCGGACCCTCGCGCGACATCGAGTTCCTCGGCGGCGAGCGCAGCGACCTGCAACGGCTCGGGGAGGAGACCGCGCGGGCGATGGGGATGGTGCTGCGCCCGTCGGACCCGGACCTGCAGGGGCTGTACTTCCGCAGCGACCACTTCCCGTTCGCCAAGGCGGGGATCCCCGCGCTGTCGCCGGGGTTCTCGCTGGCGGGACAGCGCGACTACCTGGAAAACCCGGAGGCGTCGCGGGCGAAGGCGCGCACGTTCCTCGACCGCTACCACCGCGAGAGCGACGACTACGATCCTGCCTGGGACCTGCGCGGCATGGTGCAGCAGGGGCAGTTCATCCTGAACCTCGGGCGGCGGATCGCCGATGCCGATACCCGGCCGCAGTGGCGTCCGCCCGCGCCCGCCCCGCCGGCCGCCTCGCACTGAGGGCGATCGCCCGCCGGCCGCCGCGGGCGCGCGCCGGCGCGTCGCCGCCCGGCGATCAGCGCCGCGCCTCCTCCGGGTACATCTCCTCGACGAGAGCGGCGAACTCCTTCTCCACGACGCGGCGGCGCACCTTGAGCGTGGGAGTCAGCTGCCCGCCCTCGAGCGAGAGCGTCACGGGGAGGACGCGGAACGCCCGCACCTGCTCGTAGTGCGCGAGCTCGGCGTTGGCGGCCTCCACCACGCCGCGCAGCAGCGCCTCCACCCGCGGGTCGGCGGCCAGGGCGGCCGGCTCGCGTTCGACGATCCCCTCGGCGGCGGCCCAGGCCGCCAGGACGCCGAAGTCGGGGGAGAGCAAGGCCACGATGTACGGCCGGTCGTCGCCGATGAGCACCGCGGTGTCGACGAAGCGGGAGCGCTTGAGCAGCCCCTCGATCGGCTGCGGCGCGACGTTCTTGCCGCCGGCGGTGACGATCAGGTCCTTCTTGCGGTCGGTGATGTAGAGGAAGCCGTCGGCGTCGAGATAGCCGATGTCGCCGGTGTGAAAGAAGCCGTCGGGGGAGAACGCCTCGCGGTTGGCGTCCTCGCGGTGCCAGTACCCCGGGGTGACGCTCGAGCCGCGCACCAGGATCTCGCCGTCGTCCGCGAGGCGCACCTCGACGTTGTCGAGCGGGCGGCCGACCGCGCCGAGGCGGTTCTCGCCGGGCCGGCAACCGTTGACGGCGATCGCGGGCGACGTCTCGGTGAGGCCGTACCCCTCCTGGATCGGGATGCCGATCGCGTGGAAGAACTCGTTGACCTCGACCGGTAGCGGGGCGCCGCCGGAGAGCGCGTACGCCACCCGCCCGCCGAGCGCGGCGCGCACCTTGGCGAGGACGAGCCGTTCGGCGACGGCGTGGGCCAGCGCCGTACGCGCGTCCGGCCGCCCTCCCGCGAGGCGGGCGCGGGCGACACGCGCGCCGACGGCGAGCGCCCAGTGGAAGAGGCGGCGGCGCGCCGGCGGGGCGGCGTCGACCTTGGCGAGCACGGCGTCGCGTATCTTCTCGAACACCCGCGGCACGCTGCAGAAGTACACCGGCCGGATCACGGGCAGCAGCTCGGCCACGTGGCGGGCGTGGCAGTACGCCCGCGGGTTCGACAACCGCATGTAGGCGTACCCGGCGCAGCGCTCGAGGACGTGGCACAGCGGCAGGAACTCGAGCACGAGCTCGCGGCCCGTGATCGGCGTGCGCCCCGACACCGCCGCCGAGTTGTCGATGAAGTTGCGGTGGGTCAGCCTCACGCCCTTGGGGTCGCCGGTGGTGCCGGAGGTGTAGATGACCGTGGCCAGGTCGTCGGGGCCGATCGCCTCGGCGCTCGCCCAGAAGCTCGCCACGGCGTCGGCCGACGCGCCGGAAGCGAGGACCTCCTCGAACGACCGCGCGCCCTCCACCGGCGCGCCCTCGATCTGGACCACGTGCTCGAGGCCGGCGCCATCGCGGCGAACGCCGACCAGCGCGGCGGCGTGCTCGGCGCTGTCCGCCACCGCCACGCGGCAGCCGGAATCGCGCACCTGGAAGGCGACCTGGGCGGGGGTGAGGGTGGTGTACACCGGCACGTCCACGGCGCCGAGGTCGAGCGCCGCGACGTCCACCATGTGCCACTCCGGGCGGTTGTCGGACATCAGCATGACCCGGTCGCCGCGCCCGACGCCGAGCCGGGCGAGACCGGCCGCGAGCGCGGCCGTCCGCTCGAGCACCTCCCGCGTCGAGAGCCAGCGCGCCTCGCCGGGACGGAAGAGGGCGCAGTGGTGTTCCTTCTCGACCGCGACGTCGCGCCGGAAGATCTCGACGATCGAACGCTCGCTCATGGCCACCTCCTCCCGGCGCCGGACCCTGCGCCGCCGGCGGTACGGGTCCGTTTCGTTGGCACAAACCTTCTCTCAAAATTGTAGCGTCTCCCGCAGCTCGGGCCACGGGGTCCTCGCGCGCCGCCGCGCCGGGCCCGGGTATGATCGGGGCCGTGGCCAGGGAGGTCCCGACCCGCGCTCTCCTCGTCGCCCTCGTCCCGGCCGTGGCGCTGGTGGCCGGCCTGCCGTTCGCGAACCGGATCGAGCCGATCGTGCTCGGGCTGCCGTTCCTGCTCGCCTGGATCCTGGGCTGGGTGCTGCTCACGCCGCTCTTCCTCGCCCTCGCGTACGTCCTCTTCGGGACGGCGCGCGGAGCCCGGCGGTGACTACGCCGCTCGTCGTCATCGTGGCGTTCGTCCTCCTCGCGGCGGCGGTCGGCGTGGTCGGGCGCGGCCGCGGCGAGATGGACCTCGAACGCTGGGCCGTCGGCGGCCGGCGCTTTGGGGTCGTGCTCGTGTGGCTGCTGACCGCCGGCGAGATCTACACCACCTTCACCTTCCTCGGCGCCTCGGGCTGGGCGTACTCGCGCGGTGCGCCGGCGTTCTACATCCTCGCCTACGGCACGATCGGCTACATCATCTCGTTCTTCCTCCTGCCGCCGGCGTGGCGGATGGCGAAGCGTCTCGGCCTGCACACGCAGCCGGACTTCTTCCTCGCGCGCTACGGCAGCCCGGCGCTCGCATCACTCGTGGTGGTGATCGGCGTGGTTTCGATCGTGCCGTACCTCCAGCTCCAGCTCGCGGGGCTCGGCATGATCGTCGAGATCGCCAGCGCCGGCGCGATCTCCTCGACCGTGGCGATCGTGGTCGCCTTCGCGGCCACGTGCCTGTTCGTCTACACGAGCGGGATCAAGGGGATCGCCTGGGTGGCCATCGTCAAGGACGTGGCGATGATCGTCGCGGTGGCCGTCATCGGGGTCGGGTTGCCGGCGATGTACTTCGGCTCCGTCGGGAAGATGTTCGCCGAGCTGATCCGGCGCCACCCGGCCTACCTCACCTTCCCGGGGGGGACGACGACGATGGGCGTCGGCTGGGTGGTGAGCACCGTGCTCCTCAC
>DAIDOU010000130.1 GCA_027458945.1 Acidobacteriota bacterium | reverse complement strand
GCGGTCGCGGCCAAGCTGCAGAGCGAGGGCGTGAACGCGCGCCTGACCCGCGACGGCGACGACACCGTCGCCCTGACCGAGCGGACCGCGATCGCCAACCGCCTGCAGGCGACCGTGTTCGTCTCGATCCACGCCAACGCCTCGCCGGCGCGCGGCGCGCACGGCGCCGAGACGTACTACATGAGCGCCGACGCCTCCGACCAGCAGGCGGCGCAATCGGCCGCGCGCGAGAACGCCTCGGCGAGCCCGGACACCGTGCAGCTCATCCTCTGGGACCTCGCCCACGTCGCCAACCTCAACAACTCCGCCCGCCTGGCGCGCGACATCCAGGAGCGGCTCAACGCGCTGCAAGGGATCAAGGACCGCGGCATCCGCCAGGCGCCGTTTGTCGTGCTGACCGGGGCGACGATGCCCGCGGCGCTGGTCGAGGTCGGCTTCCTCTCCAACGCGGACGAGGCCGCGCGCCTGGCGCAGCCGGACACGCAGCAGCAGATCGCGGGGGCGATCGCGGACGCGATCGTGGGCTACCTGCACGAGCCGACGCCGGCCCCCGGCGCGACGCCGGCCGCGGCCGCGCCGCCGGCCGGCACGCCGACGCCATGAACCCGCTGCGCCCGATCGTCGCGACGCTCGTCGTCCTCGCCGCGCTCGCGGTCGTGGTGCTGCTCAGCCGGCGCCACGCGGCCCCGGCGCCGCCGCCGGCGCCGACCGCGGAGTCCGCAGCGCCGACGCCGGTGCCCGCCTTGCTCATCCTCTTCTTCCCGGGCGACGACGCGATGCTCCACCGCGAGGCGCGCGAGGTGCCGGAGCTGCCGGCCGCGATCCCGGCGCGCATCAAGCTGGTCATGGAGGAGCTCGTCGCCGGCTCGCGCCAGGGCCTCGCACCGGCGGTGCCGTGGGGCGCCACCGTGCAGGCCGTGTTCGTCGACCGTGACGGCAACGCCTGGGTGGACCTCACGCCGCCGCCGGCCGACGCGGTCTCCGGGACCGACGGCGAGCTCGATCTCGCCTACGCGACCGTCAACAGCATCGCCGCCAACTGCCCCGATGTCCGCCGCGTCCAGCTGCTCTTCGGCGGGCAGCAGGTGGCGACGTTCGGACACCTCGACCTCTCCCGCCCGCTCGCGCCCGCGCCCGAGCTGGTGGCGCCGTGACCGACGCGCGGCCGATCGCGATCTTCGACTCGGGGATCGGCGGCCTGACCGTGCTCGCCGCCGTGCGGCGCCGCCTGCCGGCCGAGCGTTTCCTCTACCTCGGCGACACCGCGCGCCTGCCGTACGGGACCAAGTCGGCGGAGACCGTGGTCCGCTACGCCGCGCGCGCCGCGAGCTTCCTCGCCGGCCACGGGATCAAGCTGCTCGTCGTCGCGTGCAACACGGTCTCCGCTTCGGCGCTGCCGGCGCTCGAAGAGGCGATGGACGTGCCGGTGGTCGGGGTCGTCACCCCAGGCGCCCGCGCCGCGGCGGCGGTCACGCGCGGCCGCGTCGGCGTGATCGGCACCGAGTCCACCGTCGCCTCGGGCGCGTACGGCCGGGCGCTGCGCGCGATCCGGCCCGAGGTGGAGACCGTGGCGCGCGCCTGCCCGCTGTTCGTGCCGCTCGCCGAGGAGGGGTGGTGGGACCACCCGATCACGCGGGAGGTCGCCGCGCTCTACCTCGAGCCGTTCGCCGGCGGCCGCGTCGACACGCTGATCCTCGGGTGCACGCACTACCCGCTGCTGCGGCCGGCGATCGCCGCCGCCCTCGGCGACGGCGTGCGCCTGGTCGACTCGGCCGAGGCGGTCGCCGGCGAGGTCGCCGCGCTGCTCGCCGAGGCCGGCCTCGACGCGCCGGGGAACGGCGGCGTGCGCCTGATGGTCACCGACGCCGCCGCCCGCATCGCCCGCATCGCCGGCCTGATCCTGCCCGGGGCGCCCGTCCCCCTCGAGCTCGTCGACCTCCCCGACTGACCGCCCCCGCCCGGCGCCGCGCCGTCCCCACCAGCCGTCATTGCGAGGAGGACCGAGCGCCGCGCCCGGCGCCGTTCCCACGAGCCGTCATTGCGAGGAGGACCGAGCGTAGCGAGGTCCGACGAAGCAATCCCGAACCTTCTTGGAACGGCCCGGGGACCGCGTCGTCTCTGTGGAGCACGCGCCCCGCGCGTGCTCGTCGTCCGCGTGCCTTCCCGCGGCCCGGTCAGGTGTCCGTTGGCCCGCGGGACTGTCTTTCGGCCGCTGCGCGGCCTCGCAACGGCCAAGTGGGGCGCGGCCTCGCGACGCCACATCTCGCCCGTTCCCTGCGCCGGCGTGGAGGTTGTCGAAAGCGGCGCGGGCGACTACCCTGCCGCCGAGTGGAGGTCATGTGGCCAACGCACCCGGATTGGAACGCCGTGACGGGCGGCGCGACGACGAACCCCGTCCGCTGCAGCTCACCC
>DAIDOU010000129.1 GCA_027458945.1 Acidobacteriota bacterium | reverse complement strand
GCCCGGCACAGCGAGGTCGATTTCGCCGACGTCCGGGGCCAGAGCCATGTCAAGCGGGCGCTGGAGATCGCCGCCTGCGGCGGCCACAACATCCTGATGAAGGGGCCGCCGGGATCGGGCAAGACCATGCTGGCCCACCGGCTGGCGACGATCCTGCCGGAGATGAGTTTTGATGAGATCATCGAGACGACCAAGATCTACAGCATCTCCGGCCAGCACCATGGCGTCCAGGTCCTCCGGCCGTTCCGCGCCCCGCACCACACCATCTCCGCCGCGGGCCTGGCCGGTGGCGGGACGGTGCTGCGGCCGGGCGAGGTCTCACTCGCCCACAACGGCGTCCTCTTCCTCGACGAGATCACCGAGTTCCGCCGCGAGGTGCTCGAGGTGTTGCGCCAACCGATGGAGTCGGGCCGGATCGTGATCGCGCGTGCCGCCGGGTCGCTCGCGTTCCCGGCCAGCTTCCAGCTGATCGCGGCCGCCAACCCGTGCCCGTGCGGTCACCTCGGCGACCCGCGCCGCGAGTGCCGCTGCACGCCGACCGAGGTGCGCCGCTACCGCGCCCGGCTCTCCGGCCCGCTCCTCGACCGCATCGACATCCAGCTCGAGGTGCCGGCCGTCCCCTACCGCGACCTTGCGCGCCAAGGCGAGGGGGAGCGCTCCGCGGCGGTGCGCGAGCGCGTGCTCGCGGCCCGCGCCCGCCAGGCCGAGCGCCTCGCCGGCAGCGGGCGGCGCGCCAACGCGGCGCTGACGCCGGCCGAGATCCGGAGGTGGTGCGCGCCCGACGCCGAAGGGGAGCGCCTGCTCGAGCTGGCGGTGGCGCGGCTCGTGCTGTCGGCGCGCGCGCTGCACCGCATCCTCCGCGTCGCGCGCACGATCGCCGATCTCGACGGCGCCGGATCGCTCGCGGCGCGCCACGTGGCGGAGGCGATCGCGTACCGCGCCCTCGACCGTTCGGCGTAGGCGCCGGCACGGTCGAGAGCACGTAGAATGGGAGGATGCCGGAGGCCCCGGGGTTGATCGAGCAGGCGCTGGAGCAGGCCGCGCCGCAGCTCGTGTTCCTCACCCCCGGCGAGCGCACCGGGCACTGGCGCGACGCGTTCGGCGACGCCGCCGACCGGGTGCCGCACCCGTACTGGCTGTACTCCGGCGCCGACCAGAGCCCGCTCGTGCTCGGCATCCCGCTGCGGCTCTCGGCGAGCTGGGAGGCGTTCGGACGCGAGATCGCGCGCCTGGTCGAGGCCGAGATCGCCTACCGGCGCGCCATGGCGCAGCAGGCCGAGGTGAGCAAGGCCGCCCTCGTGGACCAGCGCCGCCTGGTGGTCGGCAGGATCGCCGAGACGCTCGAGAACGCCTACCTGCACGACTACGGCCAGCGCCTCCCCGAGATCTTCCTCCTCGTGCTGACCCGCGAGGTCGCGGAGCACCTGCGCGTGGCGGCGCGCGCGCTCGCCGCGGCCGCCCCCGAGTTGGGGGCGCGCGCCATCGACGAGATCCGCTACGCCACCGCGCACCGCTTCGGCGACGTCGTCCACCGCGCCCGCACGCAGGCGCTCGAGCGCCTGCGACGGGTCGAGGCGCTGGAGCCGACCGCGGCGTCGCGGGCGTTCGCCGCGCTGGTCCGCGACGACCTCGTCCCGTTCGCCGAACGGCACGTGAGCACCGGCCTCCCCGAGGTCACGGCGTACGTGCAGGGGCACCTCCACATCGACGCCGGCCGCTTCCGCACGATCTTCCGCGCCACGACCGATCGCATCCAGGAGCTGCGCGCCGCCGACCCGGCGTTCGACCGCGTCCTCGCCGCCACCGATCCCGACGCCGCGGCGGTCCCCGGCGAGCGCTTGCTCTTCTGCCCGGCCGTGCTCGAGCTGCTCGAGTTCTGGCCGCACCCGGCGACGCCGCACCTCTCGGCCGACCTCCGCCGCCTCCTCATCGACGTCGCCCGGCGCTTCAAGCGCTTCGAGGTCATCGACGCCCTGCGCGAGCGCGTCGTCGGCATCACCGAGTTGGGATCGCACCCGATCACGCAGCTGCAGGGCCGGACGGTGCAGCTCTCCGACTCGACGCGGCCGTTCGACTTCACATTGCCCGGCGTCCTCCCCTCGGTCGTGCGCCGGTACGGTCTGCTGTACGACCTCGTCGAGTTCACCCAGCTCATCGAGGAGCTGCGCCGGCACGGCCGCACCAGCGAGGAGCAGGCGATGCGGCAGATGGTGCGCTTCCTTGCGGGCGCCGAGGAGGTCCGCCGGCGGCATCGCCTCAAGTTCGAGAAGTTCCTCGGCGACGGGGCGTTCTACTCCGCGCGCAGCGCCCGCGCCGTCTTCCTCGCCGCCGCCGAGCTGCGCACGCTGTACGAGCGCATGCGGCGGCACGGCTTCCCGTTCGACCGCGGCCTGCGCCTCGCCGTCAACGTCGGCACCTACCACCTGCTGCCGATGGTCCCCGCCGCCGTCGACCGTCCGACGTTCGAGTTCTTCGGCCACGGCCT
>DAIDOU010000128.1 GCA_027458945.1 Acidobacteriota bacterium | reverse complement strand
TGACGGCACTCCGGCGCGTACACAGTCTGCTGCGACTTCGGGCCACCTCCCGCCGGCCTGGTCTGTGAGGCCGCTCCTGCCAAGGCGGCCGGGGCTCCGCCACCGACAAGAAGAGTAGCCCTGACGGCCTGCCCTCCCTGACCCTGATCGAGAACCGTTGGGGCTGGGCGATCAACCTCGCGAGCCCCGGCGCGACCACCGACGACGCCTGGGCGGGCGCCGGCCTCAACCGAAAGGCGAACCGTGCCAAGGTCGGCACCTGGACCGTGGCGTGAACCGGGACGATCGCCTCGGTGACCTACAACCTGACGGCCCCCGACTTCATGGGCGAGATCCGCGTCCCTGCCGGCGATCAGAGGCCGGCTACCGTCGCCCCGGGCCAGTTCGGGTCCACCGTGTACGTCGACCCGAAGGCCGTCTCGCACACGGCCGGCTTCATCGACATCGCCGGCGACGGCAGCCCGGTCGTCGCCGATGCGGTTGCGTGCCGCTGGCCGCCAGGAACGCCGAGGCCCCCGACCGATCGGGGGCCTCGTCACGGGCCATGTGCAGGTCGCGGCCTGGCGGTCGAAGCGTACGGCTCAGGCCAGCTCGACCGCGGAGAAGAAGAACGCGAGTTCGGTGCGCGCGTTCTCCGGCGAGTCGGAGCCGTGGATCGCGTTGCGCTCGATGCTGCTCGCGAACTGCTGCCGGATCGTGCCCGGCGCGGCCTTCGCCGGGTCGGTGGCGCCCATCACCAGGCGCAGGTGCTCGATCGCGTTGTCGCGCTCGAGCGCAAGCGGCCACACCGGGCCCGAGGTCATGAACTCCACCAGCGAGTGATAGAACGGCTTGTCCTTGTGCACCGCGTAGAACGCCATCGCCTGCTCCTCGGAGAGGCGCACCATGCGGGCGCCCAGGATCTCGAACCCTTCCTGCTCCAATCGCGCGATGATCGCGCCGCAGTTGCGGCGCGCCACGGTGTCGGGCTTCAGAATCGTCAACGTCCTCTGCTTCATCGGTCTACTCTCCCCTTCCGGGCGCGGCGGCGTCGTGCCACCGCGCGGCGGACGCGGCCGCGGCGCGCGAATCAACCCCGCCGCCCACCCGTGGGTCGTGGATCGTGGGCCGTGGGTCGGAGAAGCAAGACCGTCACGCACCTCACACCATCCACGAACCACGATCCACCATCCACGGTCTCTACCGACCCAGCGCGCGCGCCATCGTGATCCCGATCTCCGCCGGCGTGGCCGCGACGCGAATCCCGGCCGCCTCGAGCGCCGCCATCTTCTCGGCCGCGGTGCCCTTGCCGCCGGAGATGATCGCGCCGGCGTGCCCCATCCGCCGCCCCGGCGGGGCGGTCTGCCCGGCGATGAACGCGACCACGGGCTTGCGCATGTTGGCCTTGACGTACGCGGCGGCCTCCTCCTCGGCGTTGCCGCCGATCTCGCCGATCATCACGACCGCCTCGGTCTCGCGGTCGGCGTTGAACGCCTCGAGCACATCGGTGAAGCTGGTGCCGGGGACCGGGTCGCCGCCGATGCCGACGCAGGTGGACTGGCCCATCCCCAGCTTCGTCAGCTGGTCCACCGCCTCGTAGGTCAGCGTTCCCGAGCGCGACACCACCCCGACGTGCCCCGGCCGGTGGATGTGCGCCGGCATGATCCCGAGCTTGGCCTTGCCGGGGGAGATGATCCCCGGGCAGTTCGGGCCGATGAGGCGCGCGCCGCTGCTGCGGGCGTGCTCCACGATCACCTCGTCCCGGGCCGGGATCCCCTCGGTGATGCACACGACCAACTCGATGCCGGAGTCCGCCGCCTCGAGGATCGCGTCGGCCGCCCCGAGCGGCGGCACGAAGATCAGCGACGCCGTGCAACCGGTCGCCGCCCTGGCGTCCGCGACGGTGTTGAACACCGGCACGCCGTCCACCGACGCGCCGCCCTTGCCCGGCGTGACCCCGGCGACGATCTTGGTGCCGTACTCGCGGCATTTCGCCGCGTGGAACTGTCCTTCCTTACCGGTGAGGCCCTGCACCACCACGCGCGTGTTCTCGTCCAGCCAGATCGACATGCGCCCCCCCCTTTACCTTGCCGCCGCGACGACCTTCGCCGCCGCGTCGGCCATCCCGTCGGCCGGCTGCAGTGCGAGGCCGGACTCCGACAGGATGCGCTTGCCCTCGTCGACGTTGGTGCCCTCGAGCCGCACGACGATCGGGACCTTGACGTCGAGGTTGCGGGCCGCGGCCACGACCCCGGCCGCAATCATGTCGCAGCGGACGATGCCGCCGAAGATGTTGATCAGGACAGCCTTCACCGCCGGGTCGGAGAGCAGGATGCGGAACGCGTTCTCGACCCGCTCCTGGCTGGCGCCGCCGCCGACGTCGAGGAAGTTGGCCGGCGCACCGCCGGCGTGCTTGATGATGTCCATCGTCGCCATCGCGAGCCCGGCGCCGTTGACCATGCAGCCGATCGTGCCGTCGAGCTTGATGTAGTTGAGGTCGAACTTCGACGCCTCGACCTCCAGGGGCTCCTCCTCGTCGAGATCGCGCATCGCC
>DAIDOU010000127.1 GCA_027458945.1 Acidobacteriota bacterium | reverse complement strand
AGCGTCACCGTGAACACGAGCGCCATGTCGGTGAGGACGATGCGGGCGTACTCCTGGAACTCGATCGCGGTGCCGCACAAGAAAGCCGCCCCCCACGCCGCGACCTCGCGGCTGCGGTCGCACTCCGCCCCGGCGCGCGGGCCGCGTACGAGCACGACGATCAGGGCCAGCGTGCCGAAGCCGTAGAGCGCCGCCGGGAGGCGCACCAGGCCCTCGTTGACGCGGCCGGCAAGGCGGCAGATCGCCACCCCGGTCCAGTGCAGCAGCGGCGGCTTCTCGAGGAACGGGCGGCCGTTGATCGTCGGCGTCACCAGCGTGTCGTGCCGCACCATGTCCCAGATCATCCCGCCCTCGCGGGCGTCGTTGCCGCCCCACAGCGAGTGGCCGAAGACGCCGGAGAACGAGAACACCGCGAGCAGCAGCCACAGCCCGGCGCGCAGCCGTCGCTCGAGCGCCGGCGGCTCGAGCGCCATGGACACGGCACCGGGCGGCGTCAGCGCACCGCGCGCACCGTCTCCCGAACCCAATATCGCCCCACCCGACACCAGACCCTCCCGAGGAGCCGCCCGCACCGCCGTAGAAGGCGCGAGTGAGACACATTATTTCATTTCGGACCGCGCCGCAATCGCCGCCCCGGGGTCCGACTCCTGCTACGCTGGCGTCGGATCCGGAGGAGGCCCCGCATGACGACCCGACGCCAAGAGACCCTCGTTGTCGCCTGGCTCACGCTGGCGGTGGTCGCAGCGGCCGCGCCGGCGACGACGCCGCCGCTCCCGCATGTGGTGATCTTGGCGACCGGCGGCACGATCGCCGGCACCGCCGCCTCCTCCACCGCGACCGTGGGGTACAAGGCGGCGACCGTGGGGGTCGCGGAGCTGATCGCCGCGGTCCCCGAGCTCGCCACCGTGGCCCGCGTCACCGGCGAGCAGGTGTTCCAGATCGCGAGCGAGAACATGACGCCGGCGCACTGGCTGATCCTCGCCCGGCGGGTCAACGAGCTGCTCGCCCGCCCCGACGTGGCCGGCGTCGTGATCACGCACGGCACCGACACGCTCGAGGAGACCGCGTACTTCCTCGACCTCGTGGTCAAGAGCGACAAGCCGGTCGTGCTCGTCGGGGCGATGCGGCCGGCCACCGCGATCTCCGCCGACGGCCCGATGAACCTGTACAACGCGGTGGCGCTGGCGGCCAGCCCGGACGCGGCCGGGCGCGGGGTCATGGTGTGCATGAACGACCGCATCGACGCGGCGCGTGACGTCACCAAGACGAGCACGGTCGCCCTCGACACGTTCCGCTCCCCCGAGGTCGGCGTCCTCGGCCTGATGGAGCGCGGGCGGCCGGTGTTCTACCGCACGACGACGCGGTTGCACACCACCGCCACCGAGTTCGACGTGGCCAACCTCAAGGAGCTGCCGAACGTCGGGATCGCCCTCGCCTACGCCGGTTCGGGCCGGCTCGAGATCGACGCGCTCGCGGCCGCGGGCGCCAAGGGGATCGTCAACGCGGGCGTCGGCGACGGCAGCCTCTCGATCGAGGCCAGGGCCGCGCTGGTCGAGGCGCGCAAACGCGGGATCGTCGTCGTGCGCGCCAGCCGCATCCCCGGCGGTCCCGTCGTGCGCGACGGCGAGGCCGACGACGACGCGCTCGACTTCGTGGTCGCCGACAACCTGTCGCCGCAGAAGGCCCGCATCCTGCTCGCCCTCGCGCTCACCCGCACCAGCGACACGCGCGAGATTCAGCGTATCTTCCGGCGCTACTGAGCCGCGGCCTATTCCTCCCCCGGCCCGAGCGCGACCGTTTCGCGCGCGGCGGCCGCCGGCGCGCGGTTGACGAGCCAGACGCCGAGCAGGATCACCGCGCCGCCGAGCACGGTCGCGGCCGTGACCCGCTCGCCCAGCACCGCGGCCGCCACCGCCATCGCCACCAGCGGCTCGACGTAGAGCAGCGCCCCCGCCTCGGACGCCGGCATGCGCTGCAGGGCGTCGTACCACGCGATGTAAGCGAGGCCGGAGCAGGCGATGCCGAGGAACACGATCGCCGCCCAGCCGCGCGCGTCCAGGCGCGACACCTCCGACAGGCCGGGCCCCGCCGCCAGCTGCAGCGAGGTGAACAGCCAGCCGAACGCCATCACGTACGCCATCATCCGCGTCGCGGGGTGGATGCGCAGCGCGCGGCGGGAGAGCACCGAGAACACCGCCCAGTTCGGCGCCGAGGCCAGGATGAGGAGGTCGCCGGGGGCGCCGAAGCGGCCGCGCAGCAGCTCGCCCGGCTGGCCGCGCGTGACGACCAGCAGCACCCCGGCGGCGGCCAGCGCGATGCCGGCGGCGCGCGCGGCGCCGAGCCGTTCCTTGAGCACCACCCGCCCGAGCACCGCCATGAAGATCGGGGTGGTGGCGACGATCCAGCCGCTGGTGCTCGCCCGCGCGGTCACCAGCGCGGTGGACTGCAGCCACTGGTGGAACGTGATCCCGACGAGGCCGAGCACGGCGAACGCCGCGAGCTCGCGCGCCGAAACGAGCGCGAACTGGCGGCGCAGCGCGACGGCTGCGCCGAGTACGGCCACGCCCATGGCGAAGCGAAGCCAGACCACCGTCACCGGCGACACCTCGGTGAGCGCGACCTTGGTCGCGATGAACGAGGCGCCCCACACCAGCACCGCGAACAGCCCCTCCGCGATCGCCACCGAGCGCGCCCTGTCCAAGACCTCGCCTCCCCGCCGCCGTTCGGCCCGCCCGATCGTACGCGAGTTCCCGCCCCCCGGCACCGGCGGCGCGGGCGGCGGTACGGTACGATCGCGCGATGACCGGCGCCGGCGACGAGGGGACCTATCGGCGGCGGGTGCGCGCCTGGGCGTTGTACGACTGGGCCAACCACGCCTACGTCACGGTGACGGCGACGACGTTCTTCCCGCCGACGTTCGTCGCGGTGGCGGCGCCCGCGTTCCTCGCCGGCGGCGGCCCGGCGCGGGCCCGCGACACCGCCTCGAACGTCTACGCCTTCGCCGCCGCCGGCGCGCTGCTCGTCGTGGCCCTGTTCGCGCCGCTGCTCGGCACGGTCGCGGACCTGACCGGACGGCGCAAGCGCCTTCTTCTCACCGTCACCGCCGTCGGCGGCGCGGCCGCCTCGGCGATGGTCGCGATCACCACCGGGCGCTGGGTGCTGGCGCTCGCCCTGTACGCCGTCTCGCAGATCGCCGTGAACATCGCCCTCGGCCTCAACAGCTCGCTGCTCCCCCACGTCGCGCGGCCCGCCGACACGGCGCGCGCCTCCGCGCTCGGCTACGCGATGGGGTACGCCGGCGGCGGGCTCCTGCTCGCGGTCGCCACCGCCGCGTACGCCGGCGCCGCCCGGCTCGGGCTGGCGCGCGGCGACGTCGTCCGCCTCGCCTTCCTCGCGGTCGGCGTCTGGTGGGTCGCGTTCGCGGTGCCGCTCGCCGTTGCCGTCCCCGAGCCGCCCGCGCGGCCGGAGGACGGCGACGCGCGGCCGTTGCTGCGGGCAGCGCTGGCCCGCCTCGGCCGCACCCTGCGCGACCTGCGCGGCCACCGCCACCTGTTCACGATGCTGGTCGCGTTCTGGTTGTACATGGAGGGGGTCGGCGCGATCGTCCTGCTCGCCACCGCCTACGGGGCCGCTCTCGGCCTGCCGACCGCGACGCTGTTCGGCACGCTGCTGCTGACGCAGTTCGTGGCGTTTCCGTACGCGCTCGCGTTCGGCCGCATCCCCGACCCCGCGGTGGCGTGGCGGGGCCGGGCGCTCGCGATGGTGGCGTGGAGCGCGGCGACGCTGCCGCTGCTCGGGGCGTTCGCCAACCGCCGCGGCGGGCTGGGCGTCGCGACGACGCTCGCCGTGATCGCGGCCGACCAGCTCGCCGGCGCCGCGTTCGCCCTGGCGGCCGGCGGCCTCTTCGCCGCCGTCGCCCGCCGCCTCGACGTCAAGCGCACGATCGTCGTCGGCCTCGCGGTGTACGCGATCGTCCCGCTGTGGGGGTTCGTCCTCCGCACCGAGGCCGAGTTCCTGATGATCGGCGTGCTCGTCGGCGCCGTGCAGGGCGGCACGCAGGCGCTCTCCCGCGCCCTCTACGCCGACCTGTCGCCGCGGGCGAGTTCGGGCGAGTTCTTCGGCCTGTACGCCCTGGCGGAGAAGTTCGCCGGCATCCTCGGCCCGCTCCTGTACGGCACGGTCGGCCAGATCACCCACAACCCGCGCGCCAGCATCCTCTCCGTCGCGGTCTTCTTCGCCCTCGGG
>DAIDOU010000126.1 GCA_027458945.1 Acidobacteriota bacterium | reverse complement strand
CATCGGCGAGAGCGACCGCTGGCACGGCCAGCCCCTCTACCTCGCGATCCTCGAGGTGCTGCGCCGCGGCGGATGTGCGGGGGGGACGGTGCTGCGCGGCGTCGCCGGGTTCGGCGCCAACAGCCTGATCCACACGGCGGCGCTGGTCGAGCTCTCGACCGATCTCCCCGTTGTGGTGACGTTCGTCGACCGGGCCGACCGGGTGGCGCGCGTCCTTCCCGAGATCTCCGAGATGGTCCGCGAGGGGCTGATCACCGTCTCGGCGACCGAGGTCGTCAAGTACACGCACCGCGTTCCGGGGGCGTTCCCGGCGGGGCTGACGGTCGCGGACGTGATGACGCGGGAGGTCGTCTCGGCCTCCCCGGACACGCCGGCCGGCGAGCTGGTGCAGCGCATGTTGGCGACCGGGGTTCGCGCCATTCCGGTCGTCGGGGGCGATCGTCGCCTGGCCGGCATCGTGACCGACGGCGACCTGTTGGCGCGCGGCGCCGTGAGCCTTCCGATCGACGTGCAGCGCGCGCTGGACGCCACGCGGCCGCCCGCGGAGGCCGCGCGGATCGAGGCGCACCCGCAGCGAGCCTCCGAGATCATGGCCCCGGTATCAGTGACGGCACGGCCGGGGATGAGCCTCGCCAAGGCGGCGGCGCTCCTCGCCGACGGCAGGCTCACCCGCGTCCCGGTGCTCGACGCGGAGGAACGTCTGGTCGGGATCGTCAGCCGCTCGGATCTGCTGCGCACGGTCGCCCAGGCACCGCCGAAGCCGGCGGGCCCGCGGCCGCACGTCAGCGGGCACGGGCTGGCGAGCGCGGCGATGGCCCGCGAGGTCGCGACCGTGCACCGCGACACCCCGCTCGCCGAGACGCTCGACCGCCTCCTCGGCGCGGCCGATCGGCGCGTGGTCGTGATCGACGAGGCCGGGCGGCCGGTCGGGGTCATCACCGACGGCGACGTCCTCGGCCGGGCGGCGAGGAAGATCCACGCCGGCGCGTTCCGCTCCCTCGCCGCGTGGTTCGCGGGCGGCGCCCGGCCCGAGGGCGTCGAGGTCGCGGCGCGGGGCCGTTCCGCCGCCGACATCATGAGCGGCCCTGTCGTCACGGTCGCGGACGGCGCCGCTCTCGCGGAGGTGCTGCGCGTGATGATGACCCGCCGGCTGAAGCTCGTGCCGGTCGTCGGCCCCGACGGGGTGCTGCGCGGCGCGATCGGTCGCGCCGATCTGCTGGCGGCGCTCGCCGGTGTCGCGGCGGCGCCTATCGGCTCCCGCGGGAGACCATGAGGTCGAGGTCGTCCTTCAGGCTCTGCAGGTCCTCCTCGTGCTCGACCTCCTGCTCGAGGATCGTGAGCGCCAGGTTGTACGTCACCATGTCCTTGTCCTTGGTGACGTCCATCAGTTTCTTGTAGGCGCCGATCGCGCACTGCTCGCCGGCGATGTTCTGCTCCAGGATCACGGCCACGTAGGGGTCGTCCGGCGCGTCGTAGGCGCACGGGCTCTGCGGGAACCACTGCTTCGGGTCGGTGACCGGCGCGCCGCCGAGCTGGATGATCCGCGTCGTCAGCAGCGTCGCGTGGTTGAGCTCCTCGGTCGCGTGCAGCGTCAGCTCCGCCGCCACCGCGTCCTTCATCGGTCCCTTGATCAGCTTGGCACCGAGCCAGTACTGGTAGTAGGCGAGCCACTCACTGGCGTACGCCGCGTTGAGCAGGCCGAGCAGCTCGTCGACGTCCATGCCGATGATCGCGCGTCCCTTGGTCCCCATCGGTCCCTCCCCGGCCGTCCCCCGCGGACGGCCGCTCACGGTCTATTGTGACCGGCCGCGCTCACCTTGGGCTACCCTGGCGATGCCGCCGCTTCTCGAGGCACGCCAGGTGGTGCGCCGAGCCTTCCCGCGCCATCGCCTGGCCGCACTTCGGGCAGCGCTCCGGCCGGCACGGCGCCCCTGGCTCGTGTGGCTTGGTCGCTTGGCACGCCAGACAGGGGCCGTTCCCCTGGGCTCCCATTCCGCGCCGCACTGACGCCGGACCCGCCCGTTACGCCCCGTGCTGGCCGCAGCCGTGAGCCCCGTGGTCGTGGCACGACTCGCCCGAGGCGACGAGACGGCCATCGAGGAAATCCTGCACGACGGTTTCCGGCCGGTCGCCCTCGACGCCGACGACGGCTCGGATGCCGAAGCCCTCCAGCATCTGGATCGCCCGCGGCCCCATCCCTCCCGCCAGGATCACGTGACACCCCTGCTCCTTCAGCCACGTCGGAAAGCTCCCCTGCTCGTGCGGGGGCGGCGCCGCGCTGGTCGCAGACACGATGCGTCGCGCCTGGTCGTCGACCTCGAAGAGGGCGAAGCGGTCGGCGCCGCCGAAATGGTTCGAGAAGAGCCCGCCGCACGTGGGAACCGCGATCTTGAGCATCGTTGCACTCCTTCTGTTACCGGCACACGACCCGTTCACCGCAACGGCGGCCCGGGGCACGCGGGTGACCTCGCGGTCGCGCCCGACCCGCCCACAAGACAAGGGGCCGTCCGTCCTCACCACCCGGCCGCCATCAGCGCCCCGCCCAGCGCCAGACCCGCGGCGGCGTTGACGGCCTTGACCCGCGCGAACTCGGCGGGCGACTCGGCGAGCAGCGGCAGCATCCCGTGCCCGTCCTGCACCACCGACGAGGCGACCAGCACCGAGAACGGCAGCACGCCCTGGGCGAAGAGCGTCACGAACACCAGGTGCGGCCCGGACTCCGGGACCACCCCGACCAGCACCGCGGCGAGCAAAGCCCATCCCGGGTGCCCCTTGATCCAGCTCGCGAGCGGCACCTCGGCCGCCTGCAGCCAGGCGAGCGCCAGCAGCACCCCGAGCACCCAGGCGAAGATGCGCGGCACGTGGCGCTTCGCGACGTGCGCCCAGAGGTGCTCGACGAGGAAGTGCTCGGGCACGACGACGGTCACGGCGAGGGCGAGACCGGCGGCGACGAGCAGCGTCACGCGTACCCAGTCCCAGCGCTCCGGCCCAACCCAGCCGAGCGCCACGGCGGCGATGAACAGCGCCAGCGCGGCCGCCAGGCCGGCGCGGGGCGCGCTAAGCGCGGTGAACGAGCGGCGCCACAACAGGCCGTGGACGTGCGGCCGCTCGCCCGCGTGAAGCTCGATCCCGTCGGGGCAGCCGTGGCCGCGGAACAGGCGCACCCCGAGAACGCGGTCGACGAGGAGAGCGACGAGGAGGCCGTAGGCGAACAGGAGAGCGAACAGCGGCAACGCCCGCTCGGGGAACATGGCGAGCATGACGAACGCCTCGTCACCGCTGGCCGCGATCATCGCCCCGCTGATCGCGCCGAAGCTGATCATCCCGTGCGTGTACAGCGTCACGTCGGTGAACGCCCCGAGGCAGCCAGGCGTCGTGCCGACGAGGGCGACCGCCGCGGTGCGGAAGACGCCACCCCGCTGCAACCAGCGGCCGAGCACGCCCGCGGTCGCCACCTGCGCGTACTCCACCAGCACCATCATCACGAAGACGAAGCCGGTGACCATCACGGCGTCGGCGAGGATCGGTCGCAGGTCCATGTCGTCCGGCTCCAGGTTCTAGCGCTCGCCAGCGGCCGGTGGAACCGATGCGGGCGTCTCGTCGCCGGGTACCCGAGCGGCGACACCGGCCTCGCTCCTCACGCGAGCCGCTCCGGGGCCGGCGCTGCGCCTGGCGCAGCGGCACCCCCGGCCGCGCCGCCGGCCGCCGTTGTGGACCGGGCACGGCCACACCTCCGGCTCGCCTTCGACCACCGGCCCGCCGCCGATCCGCAGCGCCTTGCCCGCCAGGAGCGCTTCGGCGACGCGGGCGCGCGCCGTCGTCAAGATGCGTCCGAAGGTGGCGCGCGACACGCCCATCCGCTCGGCCGCGGCCTCCTGGTAGAGGCCCTCGAGGTCCGCCAGGCGCAGCGCCTCGAGCCCGTCGAGGTCGAGGCGCACGACCGCCAGTCCGTGCATCGGCCTCCCTGCCGGCTTGAATACCCGCGTTTCGAAGCCGAGACCAACGCGGCGGGGGTTCGGGGGGCGCGCCATGTTGTGAGCATATGAGCACAACCACTGGATGTCAAGCGCCGTCGCGACCGGCGTGCCCGATGACGGAACGGCCGGGGCACCGCCCCGGCCGTCCTGGATTCACTGGAAGCGACGTCAGCTGCAGCCGTGGACCGAACCGCAGTTGCCGCACTTGTAGCAGGCACCCGAGCGCACCATCACCATGCCGCACGTCGGGCACGACGGCGCGTCCGCCTGGTTGACGAACATGTGCCCGTTCTCGCCGCCGTCGAGGCCGGGCAGCGCCGGCTGGCGCGGCTGCGGCGACGGGGCCGGCGCGGCGTCCTCGCCGCCGGCCAACGGCTGCACGCCGACCGCCGCCTGGTCCTCGGGGGCGAGGAACTTCGCGGCGAGCCAGCGGAAGATGTAATCGATGATCGACTTCGCGTACGGGATCTGGGGGTTGTTGGTCCAGCCGGCGGGCTCGAAGCGGACGTGCGAGAACTTGTTGACGAGGAACTCGAGCGGCACGCCGTACTGCAGCGTGAGCGAGATCGCGGTCGCGAACGCGTCCATCACCCCCGACAGCGTCGAGCCCTCCTTCGCCATCGTGATGAACAGCTCGCCCGGCTTGCCGTCCTCGTACAGGCCGACGGTGACGTACCCCTCCTGCCCCTCGACGGAGAACTTGTGCGTGATCGCGACGCGCTCGTCGGGGAGCTTGCGCCGCACCGGCTGGAACGTCGGCTCGGCCGCCTTGTCGCCGGCCGCCGCGAGCGGCTGCGAGCCCTTGCAGTTGTCGCGGTAGACCGCGATCGACTTGAGGCCGAGTTTCCACCCCTCGATAAAGAGCCGCTCGATCTCCTCCGGCGCGGTCTCCTCCGGGACGTTGACGGTTTTCGAGATCGCCCCGGAGAGGAACGGCTGCACCGCGCCCATCATGCGCAGGTGGCCGAGCGATGTGATGAAGCGGGTCCCGGCGATCGCCTTGAACGCGCAGTCGAATACCGCGAGGTGGTCGTCCGCGAGGCCGGGGGCGCCCTCGATCGTGCCGGTGGCCTCGAGGTGCCTGAGGATCTCGGTGCGGGTCGGCTCGTCGTACCCGAGCCTGGCGAGCGCTCGCGGCACCGTCTGGTTGACGATCCTGATCGTGCCGCCGCCGACCAGGCGCTTGACCTTGACGAGGGCGAGGTCGGGCTCGACCCCGGTCGTGTCGCAGTCCATCATGAAGCCGATCGTCCCCGTCGGCGCCAGCACCGTCACCTGCGCGTTGCGGAACCCTGAAGCCTGGCCGCACGTCTGCGCCGCGTCCCACGACGCGACCGCCGCCTGGCGCAACTGGGCCGCCACCCCGCGCGTCGGGATGCGGTGCGCGGCATCGCGGTGCATCGCGATCACCTCGAGCATCGGCTCGCGGTTGGCGTCGTAGCCCGGAAACGGCCCCATCCCCTCGGCGATCCGCGCCGAGGCGAGGTACGCCTCACCGCTCATCAGCGCCGTGACCGCCGCGGCGTACGCCCGTCCTTCCGGCGAGTCGTACGGCAGCCCCTCGGCCATCAGCAACGCGCCGAGGTTGGCGTAGCCGAGGCCGAGCGGCCTGAAGTCGTGCGAGTTCGCCGCGATCCGCGGCGTCGGGTAGTGGCTGAAGTCGACGAGGACCTCCTGCGCCAGGATCGTCACGTCGACCGCGTGCGTGAACTCGTCCACGGCGAAGGCACCGTCCGCGGAGACGAAGCGCATCAGGTTCAACGAGGCGAGGTTGCACGCGGTGTCGTCGAGGAACATATACTCGGAGCATGGGTTCGAGGCGTTGATGCGGGCCGTGGTCTTGCAGGTGTGCCAGCGGTTGATCGTGGTGTCGTACTGGATCCCCGGGTCGCCGCACACCCAGGCCGCCTCCGCCATCATGCGCATCATCTCGCGCGCCCGGTAGCGGCCCGCGACGTCCCCGGAGGTGACGGCGCGCGTCTCCCACCAGCCGTCGTCCTCGACGGCGCGCATGAACTCCTCGGTGACCCGCACCGAGTGGTTCGCGTTCTGGTACTGGATCGAGTCGTAGGCGCCGCCCTCCTGGTCGAAGCTCGCCGGGTACCCGGCCGAGATCAGAACGTGCGCCTTCTTCTCCTCCTCGGCCTTGCAGCGGATGAACTGGGGCACGTCCGGGTGGTCGACGTTGAGGATCACCATCTTCGCGGCGCGGCGCGTCTTCCCGCCCGATTTGATCACGCCGGCGAACGAATCGAAGCCGCGCATGAACGACACCGGGCCCGACGCGGTCCCGCCCCCGGCCAACGCCTCGCGCGAGGAGCGCAGCGCCGACAGGTTCGACCCCGTGCCCGAGCCGTACTTGAACAGCATCCCTTCGGTCTTGGCGAGGTCGAGGATCGACTCCATCGAGTCCTGCACCGAGTTGATGAAGCACGCCGAGCACTGCGGGCTCGGCTCGATCCCGACGTTGAACCACACCGGCGAGTTGAACGCCACCCGCTGGTGCAGCAGCAGGTACGCCAGCTCGTCGGCGAAGGCGCGCTCCGAATCCTCGTCGGCGAAGTAGCCGCCCGTGCGCCCCCAGCCGGTGATCGTCACGACCACCCGCGAGATCAGCTGCCGTACCGAGTTTTCGCGTGCCGGCGTGCCGAGGCGTCCGTGAAAATACTTTTGCGCGACGATATTCGTCGCGGTCTGCGACCACATCTCGGGCACTTCGACGTCGGTCTGCTCGAAGACAACGGCGCCGTCGGCGCCGGAGATCCGCGCCGTTCGCCGCTCCCACCGCATGAGGTCGAAGGGGTGGTTCACGCCGTCCGTGAACAGGCGCCGGACCGACACGCCCTGCGCCCCGGGC
>DAIDOU010000125.1 GCA_027458945.1 Acidobacteriota bacterium | reverse complement strand
GAACTTCGCGGCCGACACGGTGCCGCCGCGCACCGCGATCAACGACGCGACCGACCCGGCGCCGATCCTCTCCGACGGGTTCCCCGGCGGCCTCTCGATCCACGACATCGGGGCGGCCGGGAGCACGATCGGCTTCACCGTGGACCCGGCGGCGGCGTGCACCAAGCCGGGGGCGTTCGCGCTGGTCTCGCCCGCCAACGGCGCGGGCGTGACCGGCACGAGCGTCACGCTCGTGTGGGACCCGTCGGCAGGCGCGGACTCCTACGACGTCTACTTCGGGACCGACCCGAACCCGCCGCTGCTCGGCACCCAGAGCGGCACGAGCCTGACGGTCACCGTCGCGGATCACACGAGCTACTTCTGGCGCGTCGCGGCGAAGAACAGCTGCGCCCAGACGCCCGCCCCCGCGTCGGGCGTCTGGGCGTTCTCCGTCGGCGAGCCGAACGGCGGGATCACGATCTTCTCCGATGACTTCGAGGGAACGTTCCCCGGCCAGTGGACGGTGTCCGGCGTGCAGGGCTACAGCGGCGCCGCGATGTGGGGCAAGGAGTCGTGCAACGTGGCCGGCGGTCAGGGCGCGGTCTGGTGCGCGGCCGGAGGCACGGCCCAGCCGCCGTGCACGCAGTACATCCAGAACCAGGGTACGTTCCTCATTTACGGACCGATGGATCTCTCCTTTGCCTCCGAGGCGACGCTCCATTTCGACACCTCGTACGACATCAACGATGGCGGGGACGCGGCCAACGCGACCGACCAGTTTCAGTGGCTATTTTCGACCGACGGCAGCAGCTTCGACACCGGCGGGAGCGTGACCGGAAGCAGCAACGGGTGGCGACACGTGACGACACAGCTCAGCCAGCTGAAGCTCGGCGACGGCACGTCGTTGCTCGGCAAGCCGAAGGTCTGGCTTGGTTTCGTTTTCGTCTCGTCGCCGACGACGGTGCCGAGGGGCGGGGCGTACATCGACAACGTCCTGATCACGGAGACGATCGGCCAGCCGGTCTTGGCCACGCACCGGGTCAGGCGGCACCTGCCCAGGAAGTAGGGCGCCGTCGCCGGGCGCCGCGGCCTACAGCTCGATCTGCGTGCCGAGCTCGAGCACGCGGTTCGGCGGGATGCCGAAGAACGCGGTCGCCGAGCGGGCGTTGCGCGAGAGGAACGAGAACAGCGCCTTGCGCCAGCGCGGCATGCGCGACGGCCCGGTCGTCAGCAGCGTTTCGCGGCCGAGGAAGTAGCTGGCCTGGCCGGGATCGACGTCCAGACCGGCGCCCTTCGCGAGCCGGAGCAGCTTGGGGACGTTCGGGGTCTGCATGAAGCCGACGTGGCCGACCACCTGGTAGAACCCCTGGCCGAGGTCGTGCACCTCGACCCCTCCCGACGCCGGCACGAACGGCACCGAGGCGGTGCGCGCCGAGAAGAGCAGCACCTTCTCGTGCAGCACCTTGTTGTGCTTGAAGTGGTGCAGGAGCACGACGGGGGTGACGCCGGGGTCGGAGGTCATGAACACCGCGGTGCCCGGCACGCGCAGCGGCTTCTGCTCCCCGATGTCGGCGAGGAACAACTCGATCGGCAACGACTCGGCGCGCAGTTTGGCGCCGAGCTCGGCGCGGCCGCGCTTCCAGGTCGTCATCACGGTGAAGATCGCGGCGCCGACGATGAGCGGGAACCAGCCGCCGTGCCGCACCTTGGGGCCGTTGCCGACGAGGAAGGCGAGGTCCACCGCGAGGAAACAGGCGGTGACGATCGCGGCGTGAGCGCGCCCCCACCCCCAGCGCTGGCGCGCCACCGCGTACAGCAGCACCGATGTGGTTGCCATCGTGCCGACCACCGCGATCCCGTATGCGGCCGCCAGGTTGGTGGACTTGCCGAAGGCGAGGACCAGGCCGCAGCACGCCACCATCAGGCCGGCGTTGACCCCGGGGACATAGATCTGGCCGCGCGTCGCCTCGGAGGTGTGGACGATCCGCAGCCGCGGCAGGTAGCCGAGCTGGATCGCCTGCTGCGCGAGGGAGAACGCACCGGAGATCAGCGCCTGCGACGCGATGATCGCGGCGGCGGTGGCGAGCGCGACGAGCGGGTAGACGAGCGCCGGCGGGGCGAGCAGGTAGAACGGGTTGAGGTCGGCCTCGGGCCCGTTTGTGAGCAGGAGGGCGCCCTGCCCGAGGTAGTTGAGCGCGAGCGCGGGGAAGACGACGGCGTACCAGGCGAGGCGGATCGGGCCGCGGCCGAAGTGCCCCATGTCGGCGTACAACGCCTCGGTGCCGGTGACGCAGAGCACGACCGCGCCGAGGATGAGGAAGCCGTGCCACTGGTAGGCGAGCATGAAGCGGATCCCCCACAGCGGGTTGAACGCCTCGAGGATGCGGGGGGCCCGGATGATCCATGGCACGCCGAGGGCGCCGATGGTGCCGAACCACAGCAGCATCACCGGGCCGAACATCGCGCCGATCCGAGCGGTGCCGCGCTTCTGCACCAGGAACAACACCACGAGGATCGCGACCGAGATCGGGACCACGAACGGCTTGAACACCGGGGTGGCGACCTCGAGCCCCTCGACGGCGCCGAGTACGGTGATCGCGGGCGTGATCATGCCGTCCGCCCAGAGCAGCGCCGCGCCGATGAGCCCGAGCATGACCAGCCCGGTCGCGCGGCGGCGGGCGGCGGCCGTACCCGCCGGCATGACCAGGGCGAGGAGGGCGAGGATGCCGCCGTCGCCGTGGTTGTCGGCGCGCATGACGAAGCTCAGGTACTTGACGACCACGATCAGGATCAGCGCCCAGACCACGAGCGAGAGGATGCCGAGCGTGTTCGGGAGGTTGGATTCGATGCCGTGCACCGGGTGGAAGCACTCTCGGATGGTGTACAGCGGCGAGGTGCCGATGTCGCCGTACACGACGCCGAGCGCGCCGAGCGCGAGCGTCGCCAGACCTTGGCCGGGCCTGTCCTCTGATGCGTCGCCACGGACGCGTGCAGGGCGGAGATCGGCAGCCGTCATCGTGTGACGGAGAGTATCACCAGCGGCTGGCCTTTTCGCCTTGATAACGCCTTGACGCGACCGGCGCTCGTCCTGATGCGCCCTTGACCCGACCGGTGGTGGGATGGGCGCCGTGGAGGTGCGGCGTGGACGTCGCGGTCGTCGTGCTCGTGTCCGTCCTGTTCGGCCTGACGGTCTGGATGGCGGACGCCGTGGACCGCCTGGGCGGCGGGAGGACCTCATGAACTGGCTGTACGTGATCGCCGGGCTGATCGCCGTGGGGCTCGTCCTCTACCTGCTGGTCGCCCTGCTCAAGCCGGAGGAGCTGGGATGACCGAGCTCGCCGCCGTTTCGCTCGTGATCTACGTCGGCGTGATCGTGGCGCTCGCCAAGCCGCTCGGGGTCTACATGGCCCGCGTCTACGAAGGCCAGCCGATGCTCGGCGGCCTCGGCCTCGGAGCGGTCGAACGCTTTCTGTACCGGATCGCGGGGGTCGACGCCGAGAACGAGATGGACTGGAAGCGCTACGCCCAGGCCATGCTCCTCTTCAATTTCCTGGGGTTTGTGGTCCTCTACGCGCTGCAGCGTCTGCAGGGCGGGTTGCCGGTCAACCCGGCGCGTCTCCCGGCGGTCGGCCCAGAGCTGTCGTTCAACACCGCGATCTCGTTCATGACCAACACCGACTGGCAGAGCTACTCGGGCGAGCAGACGATGAGCGTCCTGACGCAGATGCTCGGTCTGGCGGCGCAGAACTTCCTCTCCGCCGCGTCCG
>DAIDOU010000124.1 GCA_027458945.1 Acidobacteriota bacterium | reverse complement strand
TGCTGGTACGCCTGACCAACATGGCGGTGCGGCGCTTCTTCCTCGTCATCCTCCTGATCCTGGGGGTGGAGATGCTGGTCCGAGGGCTTCAGGTGCACCCATGACGGAACCGACGCCGAGCAACGGCCGCGGCCCCAACGCCCCCGCCCCGGCGCGGACGGAGGCGGACCTCCTCGCCGAGCACCACCCCATGGAGACCGTGGTGGGCTACATCCTCCAGGTGGGGGTGGTGCTTTCGATCGCCCTGCTCACCGTCGGCCTGGGTTGGCGCTGGCTGACCACCGGCCACTTCGCGATCGAGTACTCGATCCGGGGGGTCAACCTCTTCCAGTTCGTCGTCCAGGACCTGCGCCTGACGGCCGAGCGGGCGTTTCGGCCCCGCCTCTTCGTCAGCCTGGGGATCGCCGTGCTGCTGCTGACGCCGTACATCCGCGTCCTCGCGTCGATGGTGCTGTTCGCCGTGGTGGAACGCAACGCGAAGTACACGGCGTTCACCGGTTTCGTCCTGCTGGTGCTGACCTACACGCTGTTCCTGCGCTGACGCGCGCCGCGCCTGGTCGGGCGGGGGCGGTGGTCGTGCGGACGAACCCCGAACCGGTCGTGAGCTCGAGCCGCACGCGATGGTTCCTCACGACGCCGGCGGCGGTCGCGTCGACGACCGTGATGTTGCCGCGGGTGAGCATGACGATGACCTTCTCCAGCGAGGTCGCCGGCACGCGGATGAACGCCGAGCCGCTGAGGTCGGTGAACCAGCCGCGCTGCTCGATGCGGTAGGTCAGCGTCGGCACCGGCTCGGGATCGAACTGCGTGCGCGCCGTCAGGCGGCTGCCGGGGAATCCGAAGCCGTGCAGCTCGCCGGTCACCGAGACGCGATCTGTGGGCGCATCGACGAGGGCGATCTCGACGTCGGCCGTGCGCGCCACGACGCGGAACACCCGCGGCGAACGCGGCAGGCTCGAGAACGGGATCTCCGCCGCCAGCGGCGTGCCGTGCGCGGTGACGAACAACGCCGTCAGCACCGCGACGCCACCGAGCGCCGCGACGATCGTGACTGCGAGCTGCAGCCGCGCGGCGGCGGCGGTCGCGGGTGCCGCCGTCGTGGTCGCGTCGTGCGCGGGGAGGCACAGGACGTGGAAGTAGAGCACGTGCGCCACGGCGAACGCGAGCAGCGCGGACCAGATCACGTCCGAGAGGAAGTGCCCTCCGGCCGCCATCCGTCCCAGCCCGAGCGCGCTCCCGGCCGTCAGCCCGGCGATCAGCGACAGCCGCGCCAGCGCCGGGCGCCGGCGGCGCCAGAGCCACCAGCCGAGGCCGTAGAGAAAGCCGACGGAGCAGTGGCCGCACGGGAACGACGCGCCGCTCTCGCCGCGCAGCGGCGCCGGCGCGTAGTGCAGCGCGCCGCCGAACTGGACGATCTCGCGCGGCCGCGGGCGGTCCCAGTGGTCCTTGAAGACGGTGTTGATCACGATCCCGGGCCCGATGACCACGGTCAGGAGCACGAACGCGCCGGACCGGCGCCACGCCTCCCGTCGGCGCAGCGCCCCGGCGGCGAGCGCGGCGAGGCCGGCCAGCACGAGCGACGCGGTGATCCACGGCGCCGCCCGATACAGGACGGACCAGGGGAGGCGGTCGGCGAGCGGCCAGTGGTTGAGCGCATCCGGGCGGTAGAACAGCCTGCCGGCCGCGAAATCGAGCGGCGTGGCGGCGAACAGCAGCGTGGTCGCGGCGGCGAGCGCGAGCAACACCGCCAGTTCGTGCCGTGCCCAACGGCGGCCGGCCTCGGGGTGGGGCGTGCCTGTCGTCAACGCTCGGCTCCGAACCGCAACACCTCATCTTACCCAAACGGTGCTGCGCCTCCGGCCTGCCCTCCACCGCGCCAGGCGACGGCACGCCCTCGGTGAGGGCGCCGCGTTCTTGACTCCGGCGCCGGCCAGGTTCACGATCGACCGCGATGAGACTGGGAAAGAGTCCACGTTCCGTGTACGGCGTGCCGACAGCAACGGCCGGCGGGCGCGATGCCGGCGCCGACCGGCCGCTTCCGACGTTCGCCGCGCGCCGGCGGCTGGCGGCGGCGGCCCTGGTGGCGGCGCTGGCGTTCGCGATCGCGGCCCCGGCGCCGGCTTCTCCCGCACTCGCCCCGGCGACCGCGCCGGCGAGCGGTTCCAGCGCCGCGCCGCAGGGGTTCGGCAAGCGCCTGCTCGCGGACCTCCTCGCCCTGGTCACCAAGCCGGCGCACATGGACGCGCGCGACTGGACGAACCTCGGGTTGGGCACCCTGGCCGTCGTCGGGACCGCGACGCTCGACCCGCGCGTGCGCACCTGGGCCCAGGATCACCGCAGCACCTCGTCCGACGACCTCGCCACGTCGATCAGGCCGCTCGGACAGTGGGGGGCGTTCGCCATCCTCGGCGCAACGTGGCTGTCGGGGAAAGCGTGGAGCAAGCCGAGCCTGACCTCGACCGCCGAGGACGGCCTCGAGGCCGCGATCCTCGCGGCCGGGGTCGTGACGCCGGTGCTCAAGGAGGTCGTCGGCCGCCAGCGCCCCTCCTACGGGGCCGGGCACGCGACGTTCAAGCCGTTCGCCGGGGGTGCGTCGTTCCCCTCCGGCGACGTCACGCTGGCGTTCAGCGTGGCCTCGGTGTTCGCCGCGCACGCCTCCTCGTTGTGGGTCAAGGGGAGCGCGTGGGGGTTGGCCGGGCTGGTCGGCTGGGAACGCATCCACCTCGACCGCCACTGGGCGTCCGATGTCGTCGCCGGCGCCCTGATCGGCAGCGCGGTCGGCGACTGGGTCGTCCACCGCCACGAGCCGGGCGGCACGACCTCCGCGTGGGCCGTCGTTCCCAGCATCGGGCCGGGCGAGGTCGGCATGACCGTGGCGCGCTCCTGGTGAGGCACGCCGAGCGTCACTCCGGCTCGTTGTAGACCTTCTCGTCGGGGAGCGCGGCGCCGGCGGCGTCGGCCTCGACGTCGCGCGCCGTGCTCTTCTCGGCCAGGAAGTGACGGTAGAACTCGTGCTGGATGACGAGGTCCATGATCTCGTTGGTGCCGGTCCAGATCGTGATCAGGCGGGTGTCGCGCAGCAGGCGCTCGACGGGGTAGATGTCGGTGTAGCCGATCCCGCCGAGGATCTGCATCGCGTGGTTGACGACCGTCCACGCCGACTCGGTGGCGAACTTCTTCGCCTCCGAGACGAGGCGGCGCACCGTGCCCGCCTCCTCGCCGACGTCCACGGCGCGGGCGGCACCGTGGTTGAGCGCGCGGGAAGCGTCGAGCAGCGTCAGGCTCTCCGCCACCTTGAAGCTCACCCCCTCGAAGCGGCGGATCTTGTCGCCGAACGCGTGCCGGCGGTCGGCGTAACGGGCCGCGATCTCGAACGCCGCGCGTCCCATGCCGACCGCGCCGCCCGCCGATGTGAGTCGCTCCGGGATCATCATGCGGTGGAACACCTCGGTGCCGCGCCCGATCCCGGCCTCGCCGCCGAGCACGTTCGCGAGCCCGACCGGGGCGTTCTTGAACACCAGCCGCCCGGTGCCGCCGCCGCGCGTGCCCATCAGGCCGTAGACGTGGTGCACCTCGACGCCCTCGCCGCGCTCGAGGAGGAACGCGGTCATCGCGCGCTTCGGGTCGGCGATCCCCTCGACGCGGCCGTAGACGAGGATGACGTCGGCGCCCTCCGCCCCGACGACGAACCGCTTCTGGCCGGACAGGTAGAAGGTGTCGCCCTCGCGCCGCGCCGTCGTGGTGGCGGCGAAGAAGTCGGAGCCGCCGCGCGGCTCGGTGAGCGCCTCGGCGGCGGCCAGCTCGCCGCGCAGCATCGGCGCGAGGACGCGCCGCTTCTGCTCGTCGTTGCCGAACGCGGCGATCGCCTCGCCGACGATCGAGACCAGCGACCACAGGCAGGGGAGGGCGGTGCCGAGCACGCCGAGCTCCTCGAGGGCGACCATCTCGGCCGTCCACGGCAGGCCGCGGCCGCCCCAGGTGGGGTCGAAGCGCAGGCCGAGCAGGTGGCGGCGTCCGGCCTCCTGCAGGAACTCGCGCGGGAAGCGCACCCGGTCGGCGTCCATGTCGAGCAGGAGCTGGTGCGGCACGCTCGCGGCGAACGCCCGGACCTCGTCGCGCAGCGCGCGCACGCCCTCGGGGAGCATGGTGTCGGTGAGCATGGCGTCCCTCCGCTTCCGGCGGCAGGCTAGCGCCAAGCGTCGGACGCGGCAAGCGCCGGCCCGTGATTGACCTGGTTCACCGCGCCGGGGTGGGAGGCTCGAGCAGGGCCAGGAGGTCGTCGAGGATGCGCAGCGTCAGCCCCCAGATCACACGCCCGTCCCAGCGGACGCACGGCATCTCGAGTACGGCGCCGGGACGCGACCAGACGAAGCGACCGCGGTTGGCCGGGTCGGCGAGGAACCCGAGCGGCACCCAGAGCGCCTCCTGCACCTCGTCGTTGGCGACGAGCGCCGGCGTCCCCACCAGCTCGAAGACGAACGGCGCGACCCAGAGCGGGCCGGTGGGCCGCTGCAGGTGGGTGCGGGCGGGAGGGAGGGCGCCGAGGAGGACCGCGTCGCGCTCGAGGTCGAGCGCGAGCTCCTCGCGGGCCTCGCGCCGCGCAGCGGCGAGCGTGTCGGCGTCGGCGGCGTCGACGCGGCCGCCGGGGAACGCGACGTCGCCCGACCACGGGTCGCCGGGACGCTCGGCACGGTGGATGAAGAGCAGCTCGGCGCCCGCCGCTCCGGCGCGCGCCACCGCGGCCACCGCCGCCGTCGCTCCGGGCGGCGTGCCGGCAGTGGATGGCGCGTGCAAGCGCTCGAGCCCCGCTCGCACCTCGGCGAGGGTCAGCGGTCGTTCCACGGATGGGATTTTCGCACGGCGGCTCCGGGTCGCGCCGCTCACCGCGCGGCGGCCGCGGACGCCCTTGCGCGGGCCCGGGGTGTCACCACGGGTCCCTGACGTGGCAGGCGGCGCCGTTCTTGGCGATGTACTCCTGGTGGTACTCCTCCGCGGGCCAGAACGTCTTGGCGGGCTCGACCTCGGTGACGATCTTCCGCTTGCCGTACCGCCCGGAGGCGGCCAGCTCGGCGATGGTCGCCTCGGCCTCGCGCCGCTGCTCGTCGTTGACGTACCAGATTCCGGAGCGGTACTGCGAGCCGACGTCCGGCCCCTGCCGGTTCAGCTCGGTCGGGTCGTGCATCGTGAAGAACGCCTCCAGCAGGCGGTGGTAGGTGATCTTGCTCGGGTCGAAGATCACCTTCACGGTCTCGGCGTGGCCCGTCGTGTTGGAGCACACCTGCCGGTACGTCGGGTGGTCGACGTGCCCCTGCATGTAGCCGCTGATCGCGTCGATGACGCCGGGGCCGCGGTGGAAGTAGTATTCGATCCCCCAGAAGCAGCCGCCGGCGAAGTACGCCACCTCGGTCCGGGCAGGGCGGGCCGCCGTCTCCGCGACCGCCCGGGCGGGGAGGCTCTCGGGCGGGAGCGTCGCCCCCTTTTCGTAGAAATTCAGCGCGGCGGAGTTGAGGCAGTAGCGCTCGCCGGTCGGCTTGGGCCCGTCGTCGAAGACGTGGCCGAGGTGCGCCCCGCAACGGGCGCAGAGGATCTCGGTGCGCACCATGCCGTAGCTCGTGTCCACCTGGCGCACGATGTGCTCCGGGTCGACCGGCTGGTAGAAGCTTGGCCAGCCGGTGCCCGAGTTGAACTTGTTCGCGGAGGAGAACAGCGGCAGCCCGCACACGGCGCAGACGTAGACGCCTTCCTTGTGGTTGTCGAGGAGGTTGCCGCAGAACGCCGGCTCCGTGCCCGCGTTTTGCGTGACCTTGTACGCCTCCGGGCTGAGCCTGGCCGCGAGCTTCGCGACCTCGGCGCGCGACAGCGGCGTGATGTCGTACCCCGACTTCGAAAACTTCCGCGCCATCGTCGCGCTCCCTCCCGGCGGCTCGGCCTCCCGCGGCGCCGCCTCGGCGTCGCGCACGGCGAACCAGCCTTGCCCGGTGCGCGGGCCGCAACCCGCCGCCGCCAGCAGCACGGCGAAGAGCAGGCCCACCGCGGTCGTACATCTCATGGTCGTGACAAGCGGGAAGGCGGCGCGTCCATTCCCGGAATCTCCGGCGGGCGCTATGCTGAAAAGGATGGCGCGTAAGCTGCCGAACTGGGCTACGGCGCTGCTCCGGCGCTTCGTCGATTCCCTCCACGGGCGCCGCCCCACGGCCCGGCTCGTCCTCGCCGCGATGCTCGGGGCGGTCGCCGGGTTGTTCTCGACCGCGTTCTGGAACTCGATTGCGGTGGTCTCCGACGCGCTCGACTACTACGTGGCGGGGCCGCTCGACCGGGCGGTCCAGTTCCCGTGGCACTGGATGTCGTGGCGGTTCGCGTTCCCGGCGCTCGGCGCGCTCGCCGCCGCGCTGCTCGCCCGCCGCCTGTTCCGCACCCCGGAGCGGCTGGGCGTGGCGTCGGTGATGCTCGACGCCCGCCGCGAGTGGGGGCGGATCCCGCTCCGGTACGTGCCGGCGACGTTTGTCAACGGCGTGCTCACGATCGGCAGCGGCGGCTCGGCGGGGCGGGAGGCCCCCGTGGTCGCGATGGGCGGCGGCCTCGGCGCCTGGGTCGCCCGCACGATGGGACTGCCGCCGTCGCAGCGCCGGATCCTGGTGGGGTGCGGGGCCGCGGCCGCCATCGCGGCCGCGTTCAACGCGCCGCTCGCGGGGGTGTTCTT
>DAIDOU010000123.1 GCA_027458945.1 Acidobacteriota bacterium | reverse complement strand
ACCGCCGCGCCCTGCTCCGTGTGCGCGCTCAGCATGATGACGGGCAGGTCGGGATAGTACGTGCGGATCTCGGCCAGCGTCTCGAGGCCGCTCATCCCGGGCATCTCGACGTCGAGCGTCACCAGGTCCGGGGAGAGCTGCGGCAGCTTGGCGAGCGCGAGCCTTCCCGTCGGCGCGACACCCGCGACCTCGATCGCGGCGTCTGCGGCCAGCGCTTCGGAAACCACGCGCCGGACGGCCGCCGCGTCGTCGACGACGAGGACGCGAACCTTACGCATGTTGCCCGGGGCTCACCTGGAAACCGAGGAGCAGGAGCTTCTCGGCGATCGCCTGCTTGGAAAACGGTTTCATGATGTACTCGTTGGCGCCGGCCTGAATCGCGCTCGCGACCTGCGCGGTCTCGGTCTCGGTCGTCACCATCATGAGCTTGACCCGGTCGAAACGTCGCTGCGCCCGCACCTGGCGCACGAACTCGATCCCCTCCACGTCGGGCAGGTTCCAGTCGACCAGGGCGAGGTCGAAGTCGTCGCCCTGGCCGAGCACAACGAGGGCATCGCGCACGTTCGGGGCCTCCTGCACCTCGAAGCCGACCTCGCTCAGGACCCCCTTGAGGATCGTCCGCATCGCCCGCGAATCATCGAGTACCAGCGCACGCATGCTTGCCTCCCTCACGCCCGGAACTGCGCCACCAACCTGAGCATCGTGTCGGCCATCCCCGCGAGTTCGCGCGCCGCCTCCTGCGCGGCGGCCGCTCCGGAGGACGTCCCCTGCGCCGCGTGTGCGACGCCGGTGATGTTCTGCGCGATGTCGCTGCTCCCGCGCGCGGCCTCGGCGACGTTGCGCGCGATCTCGTTCGTGGTGGCCGTCTGCTCCTCGACCGCGCTCGCGATCGTGTTCTGGATATCGTAGATCTGCTTGATGATCGTCCCGATCCTCCCGATCGCTTCGACAGCCCCGGTGGTGTCCGCCTGGATTGTGGTGATCTTGCGCCCGATGTCCTCGGTGGCGGTCGCGGTCGCCTTGGCCAGCTCCTTGACCTCGTTGGCGACGACCGCGAACCCCTTGCCGGCCTCCCCCGCCCGCGCGGCCTCGATCGTCGCGTTCAGGGCGAGGAGGTTGGTCTGCTCGGCGATCGAGGTGATCACCTTGACGACGTTGCTGATCTGGGAGCTGCTCTCGCCCAGCTTCGAGATCGTCGTGTTGGTGCTGTCGGCGACGCGCACCGCGTCGGTCGCCACCTTGGCGGCCTCGTGCGCGTTGCGCGCGATCTCGCGCACGCTGGCGGTCATCTCCTCCACGGCCGTGGCGACCGTGTGCACGTTCTTGCTCACCTGGTCGGCGGCGGCCGACACCGCGTTGGCCTGGGTCGCCGTTTGCTCGGCGCTCCCGGCCATCTCCTGGCTGACGGCGGTCAACTCCTCGGACGCCGTCGCCAGGCCGGTGGCGTTTTCCCCGATCGTCCGGATCGCGCCGGCGACCTTGTCGAGCGCGCCGTTGAGAGCGGTCCCCATCTCGCCGATCTCGTCGCTGGTGTTGACCTGCACGCGCTTGGTGACCTCGCCTTGCGCCAGGCCGGCTGCGACTTCGGCCACCTCCTGCAGCGGCCTCGTGATCGACTGGACCACCGAGAGCGTCAGGCCGAGGAAGACGACGGCGGCGAGGACGATGACGACGAGGAGCACGCGCTTGATCGAGGCCTGCGCCGAGAGCATGTCGGAGAACCCCTTGGCCATGTCTTCCTTGGCGTGCGCCTGCAGCGCGTCGACCCGGGTGTTGAGGGCGAGGTAGTCGCCGCGCATGCGCTCCAGCGCGGCGTTCAGCCCCTCGCCGCTCTCGTGCGCGATCATCCGCGTGCTGACCTCACGGGCGCCGGTGTAGTAGCTGCGGAAGGCGTCGCCGATCGACTGCACCTCGCGGGCGTCGAGCGTCGGGTTCTTGGCGCCGTCCGCGATGCGGGCCATGAAGAGGTCGCGCGCCTTGTCCGGCTCCTTCAGCATGCCGGTGTCGGCGGCCGCCACCGCGTCCTGCATGCCGCGCTGGACCGAGCGCAGCGCCTCCTGGAGGTCGCGGGTGAGCTCGAGCGCGGGAACGAA
>DAIDOU010000122.1 GCA_027458945.1 Acidobacteriota bacterium | reverse complement strand
GCACCTTGATCGACAAGCCCGGCTCGCACGGGATCCGCTTCTCCCGGCTCGAGCTCGAGACCGCGGTCCCGCTCCCCTGCCACTTCGATGGCAACCCCGCGTGGATCCAGCCGCCGGGGATGGTGTTCTCGGTGCTCCCGGGGGCGCAACGCGTCGTCGCCGTGGTCCCGCCCGACCGCGCGTCCGCCGGCCCCGGTCAGTCCAGGAGCTTGACGTAGCGCAGCGTCTCCGCGCGGTAGCCGAGGTGTTCGTACACCGCGCGAGCGCGTCGGTTCCCCGCGAACACGGTCAGCGTCAGCCGGCGGAAGCCGGCTTCCCGCGCCCACGTCTCGGCGGCCCGCATCAGGGCGCCGCCGACGCCACGGCCGTCGGCCCCCGCCGCGACGACGATGATGCCGACGTGGCCGTGCTCCTCCCCCGTGAAGTAGTCGCGGACCCGCTCCAAGTAGACGAAGCCGGCCCTCTCCCCGCCGCTGCGCTCGGCCACGAGCATCACCGCTCCCGGCGCCGCCGCGGTGAAGAAAGCCTCCGTCGTCCTCGCCTCCCCCGCGGCCAGCTCGGCCGGCGGGCGCCACGGCGGCGGCCCGAACTCCGCCAGGCGGGGCAAGGCGGCAAGCACGAACGCACGGTCGTCGGGCCGCGCCGGGCGGATCGTGAGATCGGTCTCGGTTTCGTCCACGCCTCACCGTAGCAAGAACGCCGACCGGATGTCACGGCCCGCCGCTCGTCGTCACCCGGTCAAAATGGAAAGGGGCGGCAAGCCTCGCCGCCCCTCGGACCACTGACCACGGACCACGGACCACGTTTCTCTACTTCACCACCTTGCGCACCATCGCCTCGATGACGCCCGGCTCGATCTCCTCGAGCTCGTACGTCACCTCCGCGATCGGTTTGTTCGTCTTGAGGATGCGGGTCAGGTCGATCGGGGTCCCTTCGACCACGACGTCGCACGGCGTGGCGTTGATCGTCGCCTCGAGGTCGGCGATCTGCTGCCCGGAGTAGCCCATCGCCGGCAGGATCGCCCCCGAGTTGGGGTACTTCTGGTAGGTCGCGGCGATCGTCCCGACCGCGTACGGCTTGGCGTCCACGATCTCAGAGGCGCCCGCGCTCTTCGCCGCGAACCACCCCGCGCCGTACGTCATCCCGCCGTGCGTGAGCGTCGGGCCGTCCTCGACCACGAGCGCGCGCTTGCCTTTGATCAGCTCGGGTTTGTCCACGGTGATCTTCGAGGCGCACTTGATCGTGCGCGCCTTGGGGTTGGACCTCTTGCAGTTCTCCAGCACCTCTTCGACCTTCACGGGGTCCGCCGTCTGCACCTTGTTGATGATCAGCAGGTCGGCCATCAGGAAGTTGGACTCGCCCGGATAATACGTCAGCTCGTGCCCGGGGCGGTGCGGGTCCACCAGGGTGACGTGGAGGTCGGGCTTGTAGAACGGCGTGTCGTTGTTGCCGCCGTCCCACAGGATCACGTCGGCTTCCTTCTCCGCCTCGCGCAGGATCATCTCGTAGTCCACGCCGGCGTAGACGACGAAGCCGTTGTCGATATGCGGCTCGTACTCCTCGCGCTCCTCGATCGTGCACTCGTGCGTGTCGAGGTCGGCGTACGTCTCGAACCGTTGGCACGCCTGCATGGCGAGGTCGCCGTACGGCATCGGGTGGCGGATCGCCACCACCCGCTTCCCCATCGCCTTGAGGATGCGCGACACGTACCGGGTGGTCTGCGACTTACCGACCCCGGTGCGGACGGCGCAGATCGCGATGACGGGCTTGGTCGAGGCGATCATCGTGCGCTGCACAGAACAGACGCCGAAGTTGGCGCCCCAGGCGATGACGTGGCTGCCCTTGTCCATCACGTACTGGTGCGGCACGTCGGAGTAGGAGAACCAGACGTCGTCGATCGCCTTCTCCCTGACCAGCTTCTCGAGGTCGCTCTCCGGGAAGATCGGAATCCCCTTCGGGTACAGCTTGCCCGCCAGCGACGGCGGGTACACCCGACCCTCGATGTCGGGGATCTGCGTGGCGGTGAACGCCACCACCTCGACCTCCGGGTTGTCCCTGAACAGGCAGTTGAAGTTGTGGAAGTCCCGTCCTGCGGCTCCCATGATCACGACCCTGCGCTTCGCCATATCCACCTCCTGTAGGTGCCGGCGTCTCCCGAACGCCGGGGCTCGGCATGGCGTACCGAGCAGCTCCGCCGGGTATGGCTGAACCGGCGGCTTAACTCCGTGATCCGTGGTCAGTGGCCCGTGGTCCGATACCGACGATCCGCCCGCGGGAGATACTCCCCGCTCGTTGAGCGGACAACGGTCCACGGTCCACGGGCAACGGCCCCATCACTCCCACTCGATCGTGCCGGGCGGCTTCGAGGTGACGTCGTACACCACCCGGTTGATCCCTCGCACCTCGTTGACCACCCGCCGCGCCACCCGATCGAGCACGTCGGGCGGGAACCGGTACCAGTCGGCCGTCATGAAGTCCTCGGTGGTCACGGCGCGCAGCGCCGCGACGTTCTCGTAGGTGCGCTGGTCGCCCATGACGCCGACGCTGCGCACCGGCAGCAGCACGGTGAGCGCCTGCGCGATCTCGCGGTAGAGCCCGGCTTCCCGGATCTCCTCCATGAAGATCGCGTCGGCCCGCTGCAGGAGCGAGACACGCTCGGCCGTCACCTCGCCGAGGATGCGCACGGCCAGGCCCGGCCCCGGGAACGGGTGCCGCCAGACGAACTCCTCCGGCAGCCCCAGGCTCTCGCCGAGCCGCCGCACCTCGTCCTTGAACAGGTCGCGCAGCGGCTCCACCAGCTCGAGGCCGAGCCGTTCGGGCAGTCCGCCGACGTTGTGGTGCGTCTTGATCGTCGCCGACGGCCCGCGCACCGAGGTCGACTCGATCACGTCGGGGTAGAGCGTGCCCTGGGCGAGGAACC
>DAIDOU010000121.1 GCA_027458945.1 Acidobacteriota bacterium | reverse complement strand
TTGCGGGTGCCGATCTGGATCATCACCCCGGTCGGCTGCCCGGCGCGCTCGAGCGCGTCCCAGATCTCGTCGAGGTGCGAGGCGTCGGTGGCCTCCATCGCGATCAGCTTGATCCCGTGCCTCCCGGCCGACTCGAACACCCACGGCAGGCACGCCTTCCCCAGCCCCTGGAAATCGTACGGTGAGGAGCGCGGCTTGTACGCCCCCATGCGGGTGGTCACGACCCCTTCGCGCTCGAGCGCCGCCATCATCGCCTCGACGTGCGCGGGGGTGTCGACCGCGCACAGGCCGGCGAAGACGTGCACCGACGTGTCGTCGATGCGTACCCCGTGGTGCTCGAAGCCCACGGTCTCGCCGCGGCCGTGCCGTCCGATCAGCCGGTACTTGGCGGAGACCCGCACGACCTGGCGCACGCCCGGGAGCCGTTCGAACGGCTCCGCCGGCACCCCGGCGGTCGGCCCGAGCAGGTGGACCTCCGCGAACCGGTGCGTCGTCCCTTTGAACTCGTACGGCTTCACCGTCACCCCAGGGTAGCGGGCCGCGACGGCGCGCACCGCCGCCACCGCCGCCTCCTGGCCGCCGAGGTCGGGCTCGAGGATCACGATCATGACCGCACCTCCGGCAGGCCGGCGAGCGCCGCCGCGATCGCCTCGCCTTGGTCGGCCTGGTCGCCGATACGGCCGTCGAGGTACGCCTCGTAGGCCCCGAGGTCGAAGAGACCGTGGCCGGAGAGGGAGAACAGGATCGCGGCCCCGCGCCGCTCCTCGCGCAGCTCGCCCGCCTTGCGCACCACGGCGGCGATGGCGTGCGCCGACTCCGGCGCCGGCACGATCCCCTCCGTGTGGGCGAACAGCTCGGCGCAGCGGAACACCTCGCCCTGCGCCACGGTCTCGGCGCCGATCGCCCCGGAGTGCACCAGCGCCGAGACGATCGGCGAGGCGCCGTGGTAGCGCAGCCCGCCGGCGTGCGAGGCGGGCGGGATGAAGTCGTGCCCGAGGGTGTACATGCGCACCATCGGCGTGATCCCGGCGGTGTCGCCGTAGTCGAAGGCGTAGCGCCCGCGCGTCAGGCTCGGGCAACCGTCGGGCTCCACCGCGACGGCGCGGATCCTCTCGCCCGCGAGGATCTCCGGCACGAACGGCAGCGCGATGCCGCCGAAGTTGGAGCCGCCGCCGTGGCAGCCGTAGATGAACTCCGGCGTCTCGCCGGCGAGCTCGAGCTGGCGCTTCGCCTCCTGGCCGATCACCGTCTGGTGCAGTAGGACGTGGTTGAGCACGCTGCCGAGCGAGTAGTTGGTGTCGGGCCGTCCCGCCGCCTCCTCCACCGCCTCGCTGATCGCGATGCCGAGGCTGCCCGGGGAGTCGGGGGTGTGCGCGAGGATCGCGCGGCCCGAAGCGGTGTGCGGCGACGGGCTGGGAAACACCTCGGCCCCGAACAGGCGCATGTACGTGCGGCGGTACGGCTTCTGGTCGTAGCTGACGCGCACCATGAAGACGCGGCAGGTCATGCCGAACATGCGGGTGGCGAACGCCAGCGCGCTCCCCCACTGGCCGGCGCCGGTCTCGGTGGTGAGCCGGCGGATCCCGTGCATCCGGTTGAAGTACGCCTGCGGCACCGCGGTGTTGGGCTTGTGGCTGCCGGTCGGCGAGACGCCCTCGTGCTTGTAGTAGATCCGCGCCGGCGTGCCGAGCGCCGCCTCGAGGCGGCGCGCCCGCACCAGCGGCGTGGGGCGCCACATCGCCAGGATGTCGAGCACCTCGTCGGGGATCGCGATGAACCGCTCCGCGCTCATCTCCTGCTCGATCAGCGACGGCGGGAAGATGCGGCCGAGCTCGTCTGGCGTCACTGGCTGTCCAGTCGCGGGGCTGAGCGGGGGTGCCAGCGGCTCCGGCATGTCGGGCAGGACGTTGTACCAGCGCCGCGGCAGCTCGGCGGCCGGCAGCGTGATCACGTCCCCGCGCGTCCGGGCGTCCTGGTTCGTCGTCGGTCGAGAGATCGCATCCATCGTCGGTTCCCCTTTCTCGGGCCACAAAAAAAGCCCTCCGGGTTCCGGAGGGCTGTGGTTTCACGTCGCGATCGAGCTACGAGGCCACGCGCCCTCCGTTGTCGATGGCGTACCACCACCACGACGCGGCGAAGACGACAACGGCGCGGCGGGCGGGCGCGGGAGTCACGACACAATCCTCGCATCGGGCGCGGCGGCTGTCAACGGGCCGGCCGCCGCGACGGTCCGGGTGGCGGCGAGGCGGGTGAGGAACGCGGCGGCCCAGCGGTAGATGTTGTGCTCCTCGACGGCCCTCGCCATCCGGTCCATGCGGGCGTGGCGCTCGGCGGCGTCCATCTCGACGCCGGCGCGGATCGCCGCCGCGAACTGCTCGGTGTCGTAAGGGTTGACGATCAGCGCGTCGGCGAGCTCGCGAGCCGCCCCGGCGAACTCGGAGAGCACGAGCACCCCCTCGCGCTCGGGCTGCGCCGCCACGTACTCCTTGGCCACCAGGTTCATCCCGTCGTGCAGCGAGCTGACGATGCACATCGAGGCCATGCGCATGAACGCGTGCACGGTGGCGGCGTCATGATGGGCGACGAGGAACCGGATCGGCTTCCAGCCGTCGCTCTGGTGCTTCCAGTTGATCTCGTCGGCGAGCTTCTCGAGCTCGGCGATGTGGTCGCGGTAGCGGGGGATGTGGGTGCGGCTCGGCGCCCCGAGCTCGACGAAGGTGAAGCGCTGCCGGTACTCGGGCCACAGCTCGAGAAAGCGGTCCACGGCGCGGAACCGTTCCGGCAGCCCTTTGGTGTAGTCGATGCGGTCGACGCCGAGCGCGACGTACACCTCCCCGAGCTTGTGCTCGGCCTTGAGCACGGCGATCTGGGCCGCCAGCTCCTCGCCGCCCGGGACCTTGCGCTCGGACCACGGCTGGACGCTGATCGGGAACGGCTGCACGTGCGACACGTGCCCCTTGAGTTCGACCGCGAAGTGGTCCCAGTCGAGCCTCGACTCCAGCACCCGGTCCACGGTGTCGAGGAAGCTGTTGCAGTGCTGCTGCAGGTGGAAACCGAGCAAGTCGGCGCCGAGCATGCCGGCCAGGATCTCCGGCCCGTACGGGCAGATGCGGAACGCCTCCGGGTTCGGCCACGGGATGTGCCAGAACAGGCCGATCTGCAGCTCCGGCCGCGCGGCCTTGAGCAGCGCCGGCACCAGGGCGAGCTGGTAGTCCTGCACGAGAACGGCCGCCGAGCCGCCGCCGATCTCGTCGAGCACGGCGTCGGCGAAGCGCTGGTTCGCGCGCCGGTAGTACTCCCAGTCGGAGGCGCGGAACACCGGGCGCTCGTGCGCGAGGTGGCAGAGCGGCCACAGCCCCTCGTTGGCGAAGCCGTAGTAGTAGCCCTGCTCCTCCTCGCGTGTCAGCCACACCCGCCGCAGCGTGTAGCGGGGGTCGTCCGGCGGCACCGTGAGCCGCCCCCCCGCGTCGGCGTTGTCGCGATCGGCATCGCCCGCCCCGTGCGCGATCCAGACGCCGCCGCACGCCCGCAGCACCGGGTCGAGCGCGGTGACCAGGCCGCCGGCGGGCACGATCGTCCGCACCTTGCCGTCCTGCAACTGGTGCATGTACGGCTCGCGGTTGCTCACGACGATGAGCTGGCGGTCCTCGCCGAGCGCGGCGATCGCGTGGGCGCGCAGGCGGTCGCGCGTCCACACCTGTTCCGCGTGCATCGCCGCCTGCGAGAGCCGCTGGCCGGTCGAGCGCGCGGCGCGGAACGAGGCGGCGAGCCGGTCGGTCTCGCTGCGCAACAGCGCCGAGGGCACCCCGGTCGGAGGCGCTTCCTTGACGTTCTCGGTGCGCACGCGCCGCATCCACTCCGCCAGCGTGTGGAGCGGCCGCTCGTACGTCAACCAAGTGGCGCCGACGACGAGCGTCACCGTCAGCAGGGTCAGGATCAGGATCCAGAAGCCGAACTGGACGAGCCGCCCGGTCGCGCGGTCGTCGATGAACGTCACGTCGTGCGCGACCACGAGGACACCCCGGATCACCCCGGGCTCGGGCTCGAGCGGCATCGCGAACACGTCGATCGGCGTCCCCTGGAAGCGCGCCCGCGCGATCGTGTCGGCCCCGGTCCGCACCGTGCGGCTGACCGCGGCCTCCAGGCGGTCCGAGAACTCGGACACGGTGTCACCGGCGGCGACGAGCACGCCGTCGGGACGGAACACCGCGTAGCCGAGCAGTACCCGGTACCCGCGCAGCCGCGGCTTGAGTTCCTCCCGCGCCTCGGCGTTGGGCAGCTCGAGCGCCTTCGTCGCGGCCGGGGCGAGCTGCCGCGCCAGCACCTGCGCCCGGCGGTTCACGTCGTCGAGGTCGGTGTGGCGCTCCTGGTTCACCTGCCGCCAGGCGAGCGAGCCGACCGTCGCCCCGATGATCGCCGCGATCAGGAACCCGAGGCGGAGCGAGCGCGCGAGTTGTGGTCGGCCTGCCATCGCAGGAACACCTCCTCAGGCAGCCCCGGCGGCGCCGGGGACGATACGGGCCCGGCCGGGGGCCCGCCGGTTCACGAGACCCCTTCCCAGCTCGCGCTCAGCCGCACGGCCGAGTTGATCAACCCTACCATGCTGTAGGTCTGCGGCAGGTTCCCCCACAACCGGCGCGTCGCCGGATCGATGTCCTCCGAGAGCAGCCCCAACGAGTTGCGACAACCGAGCAGCGTCTCGAACAGCGCGCGCGCCTCGTCGCGCCGGCCGAGCGCCGCGAGCGCGTCGATGTACCAGAACGTGCACACGATGAACGCCGTCTCCGGCCTGCCGAAGTCGTCCTCGTGGGCGTAGCGGAAGATGAAGTCGCCGCGCTTGAGCCGCCGTTCGATCGCGGCCACCGTGCCGGCGAAGCGCGGGTCGGCGGCGGAGACGAACCCGAGCTCGTGCAGCAGCAGCAGACTCGCGTCCAGCTCGCGCCCGCCGATGCCGGCGACGAAGCTGCCCAGCTGCCCGTCCCAGGCGTTGGCCAGGACCCAGGCGTGGATGGCCTGCGCGTGCTCGCGCCAGTAGCCGGCGCGGTCGCCAAGGCCGAGCCGCGCCGCGATGCGCGCCAGGCGGTCGCACGCGACCCAGCACATGACGCTGGAGAACGTGTGCACGCTGCGGCTGTTGCGCAGCTCCCAGATGCCGGCGTCCGGATCGCGGTACACCGCCCGCGCGATCTCCCCCAGCGCCTCCAGTCGCCGGAACAGCGCCTCGGTGCCGGCGCCTTCGAGGCGCTCGTCGAAGAACACGTGCATCGCCGAGAGCACGACCGCGCCGTAGACGTCGTTCTGCACCTGCTCAAACGCGGCGTTGCCGACCCGCACCGGCCCCATCCCCTGGAACCCGGAGAGGCTCGGCACCACCGACTCGTCCAGCCGGGCGGCGCCGTTGATGCCGTACACGGCCTGTAGCCGCCCGCCCGGCGGCATGCTCGCCGCCACGTTCACGATGTAGTGCAGGTAGCGCTCCATCGTGCGGGTGGCGCTGAGGCGGTTGAGCGCCGAGACCACGAAGTAGCCATCGCGCAACCAGCAGTGGCGGTAGTCCCAGTTGCGGCCGCTCGACGGCGACTCCGGCAGCGACGTGGTCATCGCGGCGACGATCGCGCCGGTGTCCTCGAACGCCGCGAGCTTGATCGTGATCGCGGCCCGGATCACCGCCTCCTGCCACTCGAACGGGATGCCGAGGAAGCGCACCCAGTCTCCCCAGTAGTTGCGCGTCAGGCCGAAGAAACGCTGGCCGACCTCGGCCGGGGCCTCCGGCACCGTCTCGTCGGGGCCGAGGAGCAGCGTGATGTCGCGGTCGAGGACGAAGGTCGACTCTTCCAGCACCGCGGCGATCGAGGCGTCGGTCGTGAGGCGCAGCACGAGCTGGGGGGACACGTAGCGGACGTGGTTCGAGCCGAAGGTGAGCGCCGGCGTCCCCGAGCCGTACTCCGACGCCGGCTCGAGGCGGATCCGAACGGCCGGGCTGCCGGCGAGCGGGCGGATCCGACGCACCAGCATCATCGGGTAGAACGCCCGCCCGAACTGCTTGAACCGCGGGGCGAAATCGGTGATCTCGACGACGCCGCCGGATCCGTCGACGAGCGTCGTCACCAGGATGGCGGTGTTGCGCAGGTAGCGCTGCTCCGAACGCACGAGGCCGGTCACCTCGACGGCAAACCGGCCGCGCCCGTTCTCCTCGCCCTGCAACAGCGAGCAAAACACCGGGTCGCCGTCGAAGCGGGGCAGGCACGACCACACGATCGTCCCGTTCGGGTCAACGAGGGCGCTGACGCTGCCGTTGCCGATCAACCCGTACTCGAGGTTGTCCATCGCCTACCCTCCGGCGGGCGGCGGCTCGAGCCACTGCGCGTACCCGTCGAGCCATCCCACCACCGCCGCGACGCCGGCGAGGCGCCAGCGCGCCACCGTCGGACCGGCGCCGACCTTGATCGAAAGGCCGCCGAGCCGGTTGGCGGCGGCGAAACCGTCCTCGTCGGTGGCGTCGTCCCCGACGAAGACCGGGACGCGCCCTGCGAACGGCGGCTCGGCCATGAACTCGGTGACCGCCCGGCCCTTGTCCCATCCCTTGGGCCTGATCTCCACCACCATCTGGCCGACGCCGAGGACGAACCCGCTCCCGAGCGCCTGCAACTCGTCGTGCGCGGCGCACCTTGCCTCGGCCGCCAGCCCGGGCGCGCCGCGAAAGTGCAGCGCGAGGCCGAGGCCCTTGTCCTCGACGCGGACGCCGGGGTGCGCGCTCGCCCAGGCGACGAGGTGTGCCCGAGCGCGCGCCAGACCCGGGCTTGCCGGCGCGACGTGGGTGCGGCCGTCGCGGCCGCGGCGCTCGGCCCCGTGCTCGCCCGCCGCCGGCAGGGTCAGCGGCGCGAACAGGCGGTCGAGGTCGGCGATCGTGCGGCCGCTGATCAGCGCCAGCGGCACCAGCCGGCGCAGGCGGTCCAGCGTGGCGACGAGGCCCGGCCGGATCGAGACGTCCTCCGGCTGCGCCCCGAACTCCAGCAGTGTGCCGTCGACATCGAGGAACACGGCCCAGTTCGTCGCGAACGGCGGCAGCAGCGCCGCGGCGGCGGACCCTGAGCGGCGCTCGGAGATCTCTTCCCGGCCCATCAGCACGAGCATACCATTTGAATATATCACGCTATGAGTCAGTCATTTACGCAACATCTCGGAGGCTTGACGACGGCCCTCGGGCGCCCTAGAGTGGATGTGAGAGCCGGGGTGTTCGCTGTTGGACGAACCGCGGCGAGGGTCTGCCGGCATCGCGCCGGTGAGAGGATGACTTCGGATGGTCGGGCCGCCATCCGGGACGAACTGGAGGCGTGGTCGGATCCGCGCCTCGTGACCTCGCGGCCGGGCGGCCGCGCAGGGGTTTCCCGGAGGGACGACATGTTCGACACGCTGGGCGAGAACGAGAAGGGCACGCCGGAACGGCGCGGGATGCGGGTCATCTGGATCGTCGTCATCGTCGCGATGGTGGTCCTCGTCGCGCTGGCGTTCGTCTGAGGTGCGAGTGCTCGGCCCGGTGCCGGCCGCGTGCGGGTCGGCCTCGCACCGGCGGTGCCCGGCTAACGCTGGCGGCCGCCGCCGAACGCGGCCTTGAGGATGTCGCGGCGGGAAACCAGCCCGACCGGAGTGCGGTCGGCGGCGGACCTGACCACCGGGATCTCCTCCCACTCGAGCAGAGCGAGCGCATGCCCCGCTTCGTCCACCGGTGTGGACATCGTCACCAGCGGGACCTCGGTGGTGGCGAGATCGGCGGCCACGACCGGCACCTCCGGCGTCACTTCCAGTAGCGTGTTGCGCAGATCGGCCAGGCGAACCGCGCCGTGCATCGTGCCGTCGGCGGCCACGACCGGGAAGACGGCCTGCTGTGACGCGAGCACCCGGGGCAGCAGCTCGGCGTACGGGGTCCGTTCCTCCAGCGACACCACGCCAAGCCGCATCACGCTCGCGACCGTGAGGTGTCTGATGCCGGCGTCCTCGTCGACCTCGAGCACCGGCCCGCCGAGGGCGTGCAGGCGCTCTTCGTAGATGCCGAAGCGCTTCAGCCGGCGCGCGACGAAGCTCGCCGTCGCCACCGCCACCATGATCGGCAGGATCACCTCGTACGATCCGGTCAGCTCGAACAGGAGCAGGATCGCGGTGATCGGGCAGCGGACGACGGCGGCGAGGACCGCGCCCATGCCGACCATCGCGTAGGCGCCGTAGCCGGCCACGGCCGGCCCGAGGAGGGCGTGCATCGCCAGCCCGTACGCGCCGCCCGCCATGGCGCCGACGTACAACGTGGGCGCGAAATCGCCGCCCCACCCGCCGGAGCCGAGCGTCAGCGCGGTCGCGACGATCTTCCCCACGAGCAGCAGCACGAGGAGCTCCCAGCCGAGGCGGCCGCCGCAGGCGGCGATCGTCCAGCTGTAGCCGTTCCCGAGCACGCCCGGCAACCCGAGCCCGACGATCCCGACCCCGACGCCGCCGATCGCCGGGCGAACCCACGGCGGCACGGAGAGCCTCGCGAAGCGGTGCTCGGCACCCGCCATGGCGGCCGCGAAGGCGTGCCCGACCAGCCCGGCCGCCAGGCCGAGGCCGGCGTACAGCGCGGTCTCCCAGCCGGAGACGAGGTGATACGCGGGCACCTGGAAGTGAGCCGCCGCGGCCGATCCCTCGGTGGCGCGGCAGACGACGGTGCCCGCCACAGAGGCCAGCATGACCGGCGCCAGCGTCGCGGCGCGGAAGTCCCCGAGCACCACCTCGAGGGCGAAGAACACCCCCGCGAGCGGCGCGTTGAACGCGGCCGCGATGGCGGCCGCGGCCCCGCACCCCACCAGGATCCGGCGCTGCGACGGCGGCAGTCCCATCGTGCGGGCGACCCAGGCGCCGAGGCCGCCGCCCATCGCGACGACGGGCGCCTCCCGCCCCGCCGAGCCGCCGCTGCCGATCGTGAGCACGCCGTTGACGAACGTCGCCGGCACGTACCGGAGCGGGATCCGTCCCCACTCGCGCCGGGCGTCGAGCATCACCGACGCCACGCCCAGCCGCTCCGGGGTGCGGAACACTCGGCGGGCGAGCAGCGCGGCGGCGAGCGCGCCGAGCGCCGGGAACGCGAACCGCCACGACATCCAGTGCCACGGGAACTGGACTGCCCGGTCGAGCGGCCCCGCCACGTAGTAGTCGAGCGCGTCGGTTACGGTCGCGATCGAGTTCCAGAACGCGGTCGAGAACAACCCGGCGACCGCCCCGAGCATCGCGGCGAGGATGAGCCGCGCCGTGGGCCGGCGCCCGTGGAGGGAATCGACGAAACGCCGGAGCAGCGCCGCCGCCCAGTTCGGCAGCTTACGCGACATCCCATTGAGCATAGTGCGCGCCCGCGGTCTTGGGAATGGACGCGCCGCCTCCCCGCTTGTCACGAACATGAGGCGTGCGACCGCGGTGGGCCTGCTCTCCGCCATGCTGCTGGCGGCGGGTGGTTGCGGCCCGCGCACCGGGCAAGGCTGGTTCGCCGTGCGCGACGCTGAGGCGGCGCCGGGGGAGGCCGGGCCGCCGGGAGGGGGCGCGACGATGGCGCGGAAGTATTCGAAATCGGGGTACGACATCACGCCGCTGTCGCGCGCCGAGGTCGCGAAGCTCGCCGCCAGGCTCAGCCCGGAGGCGTACAAGGTCACGCAGAACGCGGGCACGGAGCCGGCGTTCTGCGGCAACCTCATCGACAACCACAAGCAGGGGATCTACGTCTGCGCCGTGTGCGGGCTGCCGCTGTTCTCCTCCGAGAACAAGTTCGACTCGGGCACGGGGTGGCCGAGCTTCTACCGGCCGATCGACCCCGAGCACATCGTGCGCAAGGTGGACACGAGCTACGGCATGGTGCGCACCGAGATCCTCTGCGCCCGTTGCGGGGCGCACCTCGGCCACGTCTTCGACGACGGGCCCAAGCCGACCGGCGAGCGCTACTGCCTCAACTCCGCCGCGCTGAAGTTCTACGAAAAGGGGGCGACGCTCCCGCCCGAGAGCCTCCCCGCCCGGGCGGCCGCGGAGACGGCGGCCCGCCCCGCCCGGACCGAGGTGGCGTACTTCGCCGGCGGCTGCTTCTGGGGCCTCGAGTACTACTTCCACCGCGGTCCCGGCGTCATCGACGCGATCAGCGGCTACATGCAGGGGCACGTCGACCACCCGACGTACCGGCAGGTGTGCTCCAACACGACGGGCCACGCCGAGACCGTGAAGGTGATCTTCGACCCGAGCAAGATCACCTACCACC
>DAIDOU010000120.1 GCA_027458945.1 Acidobacteriota bacterium | reverse complement strand
CTTGAGCTCCTCGCGGTCCATGACCTGGAGCAGCCCCTGGGTGACGGCGACGGCGGCGTGATGCGGGTTGCGCCCGGTCGCGAACGCGTTGGGCTGCGCCTCCGGGATGACGTACAGCCTCGGCATCGGAATGCTGGCGCGTTGCGCGAGCTCGGCGACGACCGCGTAGAGCTGCGGCGCCGAGGCCTCGTCCACCGGCTGGGCGTGGTGCATGCCGAGGGCGATCTTGTCGGAGAAGAAGTAGGCGGCGAAGTTGAGGACGGCGGCGAAGACGAGCGCCATGACGATCCCTTGCTGTCCGCCGAGGAGGTCACCGATCCAGAGGAGCAGGCCGGTGAGCAGGGCCAACAGCAGCGTGGTCTTGAACCAGTTCGACATTGGGTCCCTCCCGGCCCGACCGGCGCCGGCAACCTCCGGCATCCGACCGCGGCCGCGCGGTGCCTTGGCTGCGGACACCGCGCAAACTGATGAACGCAAAGAACGTGCCAGGCGATGCCGGCTCCGCGCAACCTCGCCCGTGTCAAGCTGGCGCGGTGGGCGTCGGCCGCGCCATCCCCGGTTGCTCGAACAGCTCCGGGGCGGGACGGAAGTGACACGAGCCCGAGGTGGCGATGAGGACGACGACGAACACGAGCAACGCCACGCCCAGCGCCGCCATGAAGTACTCGGATACCGGCCGGCCGCGACGCTTCTTCCGTCCCACGGCGACATCGTACCTCATCGCCTCCGCCCCGCGCTCGGGGAACGAAGAGGTGGCGAGCAAAGGAGCGAAGGGTGTCTCTTCCCCTCGACTCCTCAACTCCTCCGCCCCTCAGCCCTCACGCTCCTGCGACCCACGATCTACGGTCTCTGACGGCCAGTGGCCACCGGCCACGCCTCTGTTCTTCGCGCCCCACGATCCACGGTCTCCACTGACCACTGACCACGGACCACGGTCCTTCAAACCTCGCCGCGGCCGAGCTCCTGTACGCCGTCGGCGGCGAGCGCGGCGGCGATGACCGTGAGCGCGACGAGGGCGGTCGGCAGCATCGTAAGCCACCACGTGGTGGCCAGCACCTCCTGCCCCTCGGCGACCATCGTCCCCCACGATGCGGTCGGCGGTTGCGCGCCGAGCCCGAGGTAGGAGAGGGCCGCCTCGACGAGGATGAGGTCGCCGAGGCGCAGGGCGCCGTCCTGGGCGATCGGGGTGAGCGCGTTGGGGAGCAGGTGCCTGAACGCGATCCGCCAGCCGGAGGCGCCGAGCGCCCGCGCGGCGAGGACGAACTCGCGCTCCTTGAGCGAGAGCACCTGGCCGCGCACCAGCCGGGCGACGCCCATCCACGAGGACAGGCCGAGGATGAGCACGAGGACGCCGAGCGAGGGCCGGAACACGGCGGCGAGGAAGAGGAGAAGGAACAGCATCGGCACCGCGAGGAGGGCGTCCACGAAGCGCATCAGCAGCGCGTCGGCCACGCCGCCGCTCCAGCCCGCGAGCAGGCCGACGCCGATCCCGAGGACGAGCGCGACGGCGAGGGCGAGCGCCCCGACGCCGAGCGAGACGCGGGCGCCGGCGAGGAGGCGGGCGAGGACGTCGCGCCCCACCGTGTCGGTCCCCAGCCAGAAGCGGCGCGCGTGCGCGCTGACGACCTCGGCGGCAGGCAGCGTCTCCTCGCGGCCGGCGCGCGTGACGATCCACTCCGAGCCGGAGCGCCGGGCCGCCTCGCATGCGATCGTCGTGCCGTCTCGTCTGAGGAGGACGACGCGCGTGGCGCCCGGCGGCAGCAGCGCCGCCGCGCGGGCGTCGACGATCGCGTTCGGGTCGGCGGTGAACCACGGGCCGGCCACCGCGGCGAGGGCGAGCGCCGCCAGGCCGAGCGTCCCGAGACGGAGGCGGAGCGGCCAGCGCGCGAGCGCCCGGCGCACGCTCACACGCGCACCCGCGGGTCGGCGACGGCGTAGGCGGCGTCGGCGAGCAGGTTGCCGGCGACGACCGCGACGGTCGCGACGATCGTGCCGCCGAGCAGGAGTGGGAGGTCGCGGCCGAGGGCGGCGTTGTACATCAGCTGCCCCATCCCGGGCCAGGAGAACACGACCTCGACGACCAGCGACCCCGACACCAGGAACGGCAACGACATGCCGACCATCGTGATCAACGGCAGCAGGGCGTTCGGCAGCGCGTGGCGCAGCAGCGCCTGGCGCGGGGAGCAGCCGCGCGCGCGGGCGGCGAGCACGTAGTGCTCCGTGCGCTCGTCGAGGAGCGACCCGCGCAAGTAGCGCGCCACGGCGCCGACGCCGGTGACCCCGATCGCCGCGACCGGCAGCACGAGGTGGCGCGCGAGGTCGACGGCGCGCGCCCAGCCGTGGCGCATCTCGCCGTCGAGCGAGAGCATGTGCGACGGGGGGAGGAGGTGCCAGCGGTACGAGAACACGGCGATCAGCGCCAGCGCCACGCCGAACGTGGGCAGCGCGTACGCCGTCAACGTGGCCAGGGTGATAGCGCGGTCGCCGGCGCCGTGCGGCCGGCGCAGCTGGACGACGGCGAGGACGACGCCGCCGGCGAGCTCGAGCAGGAGGCCGAGGGAGGTGAGCAGGAGGGTGTTCGGCAACGCCTCTGCGAGCGCTTCCGATACCGGTCGCCGCAACGTCCACGACGTGCCGAGGTCGCCGCGCGCGACGCTCGCCAGCCAGCTCGCGTAGCGCGCCGGCAGCGGCCGATCGAGGCCGAACTCGTGGCGGAAGCGGGCGCGGGCGGCCGGGGGGATGCGCGCGTCGGTGAGGCGGCTGGCGGCGTCGCCCGGGGACAGCGAGACGAGGAGGAACGTCACGGTGGCGACGAGCCAGACGAGGAGCACGCCGGCGGCGATCCTCCGCAGCGCCCAGCGCAGCATCACGGCTTCCAGTACCAGTCGTCGACGTTGAAGAAGACGCCCGCCGCGTTGATGTCGGCGCCGCCGAGGTGGCGGCTGACGGCCACCAGACGGTTGGCCTCGTACAGGAACGTGACCGGCTGGTCGGCGACGATCAGCTCCTGGATGCGGTCGAGGAGCACCTTGGCCCGCGTGTAGTCGGGCTCCTCCCGCGCGACCGCGATCAGGCGATCGACCTCCGGGTTGGAGTAGCCGATGAAGTTGTTGCTCCCCTGGGTGGGCGACGGGGTGCTCCAGGTGCTCGTCAGGTCGATCTTGGTCGCCTCCTCCCACGCCCAGAGGATGGCGTCGAACTCGCCGGTCTCGGAGCGGGAGATCAGCGACGTGAACTCGACCTGCACTGGGCGCACCCTGATCCCCAGGCGCGCGAGGTCCGCCTGGATCAGGATTGCCATCTCGCGTCGCAGCGTGTTGGCCGCGGGGTAGAGGAGGTCGAACGCGAACCGCTTGCCGTCGCGCTCGAGGACGCCGTCCGCGTTGCGGCGCCAGCCCGCCTCGGCGAGGAGCGCGGCGGCCTGCGGCTGGTCGTACGGGAGCTGTGGGAGCGAGCGGTCGAACGCCCACATCGAGGAGAGGATGGGGCCGGTGGCGAGCTTGGCGTGGCCGCGGAACACCGTGTCCACGAGCGCCTTGCGGTTGATCCCGAGGGTGAGCGCGCGGCGGACGCGGCGGTCGGCGAACAGCGGGCGCCGGTTGTTCCACGCCACCAGGCCCCACAGCCGCGAGGGGTACTCGATCAGCCGCAGACTCGGGTCGGCCGCAACGCGGTCCGCCTCCTGCGGGGCCACCGAGGGGACGAGATCGACGTCGCCGGCGAAGAGCTGGGCGAGCTGGCTGGCCATGTCTGGGATCACGCGGAAGACGAGGCGGTCGAGGTATGGCTTCGGCGCGTTCCAGTACGTGGGGTCGCGCTGCAGCACGATCGTCTGCTGCGGCGTGTGCGAGGCCAGGCGGAAAGGCCCGCCGGTGACCAGCACCTCTTCGAAGTCCGCGGTGCGCCAGCGGTCGCGCGGGATCTTCCCCCAGGCGTGCTCGGGGACGATGTGGCCGTCGTTGGCGTCCATGAGCTGGTAGGGATAGACGCGGGTGAAGTGAAAGCAGACGGTGTGTGGGTCCACGACCTCGACGTCCCTGATGAAGTCCTTGATCTCCATGCCGAGCGAACCGACGCGCGGGTCCTTCTGCACCTGGAACGTGAAGCGGACGTCCTCTGCGGTGATCGGCTCGCCGTCCGACCAGCGCGCGTCGGGCCGGAGGTGGAAGGTGAGGTCGCGGTTGTCGGCGGAGAACGCCCACGAGGTTGCGAGGCGCGGCGCGAACGAGGGGGGGTGGAGCTGGTAGTCAGGCTGCTCGACCATCAGCGAGGGGAACAGTAGGTCGATGACCTCCGCCTCGCCGGCCTCGCCCGAGGACTGGTACTCGTTCAGCGTCGAGACGTCGGCGAGCGTGGCGGCGACGATCTGCCCGCCCTGCCTGGGGGCGCCGCCCGGGCCGGCCGCCGGCGGGGCGGCAGGGGTCCGCTGCTGGCATGCGGCAAGCCCCAGCGGCACGGCCAGGACGAGGACGGCGACCAAGCGGCTGCGTTGTGCGCTCATTCGGACCCCTGACCATTATCGCCCGGCCGGAGCGCGACGCCAACGGCGAGAGGCGGGGAAAAGGGTGGGGAAGGGACGTACAATGCCGCCCGTGCGTTGGGGCGGCTGGAAGCTGAAGCGGCAGTACATCGCGGTCGCAGCGGTGTTCGCGGTCCTGCTCGCCGTGAGCCTGGCGTCGTTCGCGCGCCTGATGGTGGAGCAGCTCTCGCGCTCGTACATGGAGGACGTGCTCCTCTCCGGCAAGGCGCAGGCCGAGGAGCTGGCTCGGCGGCTCGAGGGGAAGGGCAACCTCTACAAGGCGGTCGAGACGCAGCGCGAGGCGCTGGCGCAGATCTCGGCCGCGCTCTCCCGCCAGCAGGTGATCGACAAGGTGCAGGTGTTCAACGAGCAGGGGAAACTGGTTTGGAAGTCCGAGTTCCTCACGGAGGGGGTCAAGGGCGGCTTCCCGCAGGGGAACCTCGAGCTCTCCGTGCCGATCGCCCCGGTCAAGGTCAGCGAGAAGACCAAGACGTACGAGTTCCGCGCCCGGCCGGAGGAGATCGGGACGGTGGTGCTCAGCGTCTCCAAGCCGGCGATCGCGACGCGGATCGCGATCCTGCGGCGCCGCTTGCTCCTCAACGCCGCGCTCGGGGGCGGCACCTCGTTGCTAGTTCTGCTGGGCGCCGTCGTCTTCAGCTGGCACCTGGTGAAGCGCAACGCGCAGCTCGACGCCAAGCGGAGACTGCACGAGGAGCTGGCCGCGCTGGGCTCGCTCGCGGCCAACCTCGCGCACGAGATCCGCAACCCGCTCAACGCGATCTCGATCAACCTCGAGCTGCTCGAGGAGGACCTCGAGAGCCGCAAGACCCCGGTCGAGACGGTGGGAATGGCGCGCCGCGAGGTCGGACGACTGTCGCGGCTGGTCAACGACTTCCTGGTATACGCCCGGCCGTCGCCACCGGTGCTCGAGACGTTCGACGCCGGCGCGCTCCTGCACGACGTTTCGGCTTTGCTGGCGCCCGCCTGCGAGCGGGCCGGGGTCGAGCTGGTGGTCGCGGGCGAGGGTGTGACGGTACGAGCCGACCGGGGCCAGCTCTCCCAGGTGGTGGTGAACCTGGCCCTGAACGCGGTCCAGGCGATGAACGGCGGTGCCGTCCGGCGGGTCGAGCTCACGGCGCGGCGGGACGGGGAGCGAGTCGTGCTCGAGGTGGCCGACACCGGGCCGGGGATCGTGAAGGCCGAGCTCGCTCGCGTTCGCGAGGCGTTCTTCACCAGGCGCAAGGGCGGCACCGGTCTCGGCCTCGCGATCGCAGACCGCATCGTGACCGCGCACGGCGGCACGCTGGAGCTGGCGAACCGGCCGCAGGGCGGGCTCGTGGCGAAGGTCGTGCTGCCGGGCGGGGCGGCGGGGTGAAATGCGTGTAAACTCCGCCGCGGAGGTGTGCATGAGGTGGTTACGGACGTTGCCGCTGGTGGCGCTGGG
>DAIDOU010000119.1 GCA_027458945.1 Acidobacteriota bacterium | reverse complement strand
TTCTTCGGACCACGGTCCACTGACCACGGACCACGTCCTTTCGGAGCCCGGTCTTCCGCGGCTTGTCGCCCACCCTGGCCCGGCCTACAATGCACGAAAGGAGAAGGGCATGCCGCGCACCTACGAAGGAATGCTCGACGCCAAGGGAGCCCGCTTCGGGCTGGTCGTGAGCCGGTTCAACGATCTCCTCACCGGTCGTCTGGTGGAGGGTGCCGTCGACTGTCTGGTGCGCCACGGGGCGGTCGACGACGACCTCACGGTGATCAAGGTTCCGGGGTCGTGGGAACTGCCGCTGGTCGCCGGGCGCCTCGCGGCCTCGGGGCAGGTCGACGCCGTGATCGGGCTCGGCGTGCTCATCCGCGGAGCCACCCCGCACTTCGACGTGATCGCAGCGGAGACCGCCAAGGGACTGGCGCAGGTCGGTCTCTCGAGCGGGATCCCGGTGTCGTTCGGCGTGCTGACCTGCGACACCCTCGAGCAGGCGCTCGAACGCTCCGGCTCCAAGGCGGGCAACAAGGGCTGGCAGGCGGCGCAGGCGGCGATCGAGATGGTGCAGCTGTACCGCCGGCTCGGGGCGTGACGGATGGGCATGCGGCGGCGAGGCCGCGAGCTGGCGCTGCAGATGCTGTACCAGCACGAGATCGCGGGAACCGATGTCGACGCCATGGCGTCGTCGTTCGAGGAGTTGGCCGTGGCGCCCGAGGCGACGCGCGAGTTCGCGTTGAGCCTGGCGCGCGGCGTGATCGCGAAGTTGCCGGACCTCGATTTGCGGCTCGTCGACCAGGCCGACAACTGGCGACTCGAGCGCATGGCCGCCGTCGACCGCAACATCCTCCGTCTCGCCCTCTACGAGCTGCTGTTCGCGAGCGACACACCTCCGGCGGTCGTGATCGACGAGGCGGTGGAGATCGCGAAGCGGTTCGGCAGCGAACGCTCAAGCCAGTTCGTCAACGGGGTCCTGGACGGTTTCCTCCACCGCGGGAAGGTCGCGAGAGGGGCGTGATGCGTCGCGCCGCCGGCGTGTTCGCGCTGAGCGTGCTGGCGGCCGCGGCCGCCGTGGGGGACGAGGCGCGGATCGCGATGCCGGCCGCGCTCGCGGCCAACGTGCGGACGGGACATCACGACGGCCTGGACGTCGGCCTCGAACCGCGGTCACGCGGCGTGCTCGTCACCGTCAGCCGCAGCGTGCGCGCGTGGCCCGCCTCCCCCGCGTACCCTCTGGCGAACGCCGGGACGTGCGGTGACGGCGCGGCGCTCGCGGTCCCGGGGTCGTTCCGGCTCCCGCCCGAGCTGGATGCGCTCGCGCGGCGGCCCGGCTACGCCCTCGCGCGGCTGACCGCGGTCGTGGACTACGTCACGCGCGCCGTCGTGCTCGACGACGGTGGGCGCGGGGCGCAGGATGCGGCCGCGGTGCTGGCGCGCGGGCGCGGGCGCTGCTCAGGCCGCGCCAACGCGGCGGTCGGGCTGCTGCGGGCGATGGGGATCCCCGCGCGTCCGGTGCACGGCCTCCTCGTGGGTGACGGCGGCGCCCGTTGGCACCGCTGGGGCGAGGCGTGGCTCGGGTCGCTCGGCTGGGTCCCGTTCGACCCCGGCGCCTCCGTGGGCCTCGTCTCGGTGCGTTACCTCCCGCTGGCGGGCTCCGGGGAGGGGCTGAGCACGACCGGCGTGCGGCTCGAGCGGATCGACGAGCGCGGCTACCTCGGTGTGCCCGTGCGCGCCGGACTGCGCGTCCTTCCGGCGGGTGGCGTGACGCTGCGCTGCACGGCGCCGCCGGGGGACGCCGGGATCACGGCCATGCTGGTGGGCCCGGACGGGTCGCGCTGGGCCCGCCGCGGCGGGCGCGAGGTCGTCTTCGCCGGGATGCTGCCGGGCCGGTACAGCCTGACGTGGCGGGCCGGCGGGCGGCCGGCGGCGCTGAGCCTTGTCCTCGGCGGCACTCCCGACGTCGTGGTCGAGCTCGGCGCCGAGGGGGAGGCGGCACCGTGAAGGCGATCCTCGGCCGGCTGTCGGAGTTGGGCCTGCGCGACATCAGCAAGCTGCTCACGGCCGCGGGCGCCCAGGGCGCGCTCGAGGTCGACGGACCGGGCGGTGCCGCGCGCGTGCTGTTCGACAGCGGCCATCTCGCCGGCGAGGTCTCGGCGGCGTTGCTCACCGCCTACACCACGCGTAACGGGACGTACTGCTTCCGGCCCGGCGCCACCGGGCCCGCCGAACAGTGGTTGCCGCAGGAGGAGTTCTTCGCCCGCTTGGACGCCGACGCAAAATCGGCGAAGGCGGGCTCGCCGACGAGGACCGAGGTCATGCGCGGCGTCGGGCCGTCGGGGGGCGGCGACCCACTTGCCGAGCTGCGCGACTCGCTCGCCCAGATCCCGATCCCCGGCGGCGGCGCCCGGCTGCTGATCGTGAGCGCGGACCCGCGGCCGTACCGTCCCCTGATCCCGCTCTGGCGCCAGCGCGGCTGGGAGGTGGATGTCGTCGAGGCGCCGCACTGGCCGGAGGGCGACGCTCCGCGGCTGGTCGTCCTCCACCTGCCGGTGACCGCGACGCTCGCCGGCCAGGACAGGAGCTGGCTCGCCCTCGCGCAGCGCGCCGTGGCGCAGCGGTCGCGGGTGCCGGTGATCTGGGTCGGTGGCCTTGCGGATCCGTGGCTGCGGCACGAGGCGATCGCCGCCGGCGTCGACTTCATGCTGCCGGCGCCGGCCGGGGACGCGGGCGAGGCGGCGCGCTGGTTCCGCGACGACCTCACGCTG
>DAIDOU010000118.1 GCA_027458945.1 Acidobacteriota bacterium | reverse complement strand
GCGTCGACGTAGCCGCGCTCGGCGGCGACGAGCGGGTTGGCGAACTTGGCGACGTACTCGCGCACCAGCTCGGCGCGCCGCGCCTCGGGGTCGGAGGCGCCCTCGATCTCGCGCTTGTACAGGATGTTCACCGCGCCCTGCGGTCCCATCACCGCGATCTCGGCGGTCGGGAACGCGAAGTTGAAGTCGGTGCGGATGTGCTTGGAGCCCATCACGCAGTAGGCGCCGCCGTACGCCTTGCGGGTGATCACGGTGACCTTGGGGACGGTCGCCTCGGCGAGGGCGAACAGCAGCTTGGCGCCGTGGCGGATGATCCCGCCGTGCTCCTGCTCGACGCCGGGGAGGAATCCGGGCACGTCCTCGAGGATCAGCAGCGGCACGTTGAACGCGTCGCAGAAGCGGACGAAGCGCGCCCCCTTGACCGAGGCGTTGATGTCGAGCACGCCGGCGAGGTGTGCCGGCTGGTTGGCGATCACGCCGACCGGGCGGCCGGCCAGGCGCGCGAAGCCGACGACGATGTTGCGCGCGAAGTGGCCGTGGACCTCGAAGAACTCGCCCTCGTCGGCGACGCCGCGGATCAGCTCTTTGATGTCGTACGGCTTGTTCGGGTCGGCGGGGACGAGCGCGTCGAGCGCGGCGTCCTCGCGGTCGGTGGCGTCGTCGCTGGCGCGCACCGGCGGGTCGGCCGCGTTGTTGGCGGGCAGGTAGCCGACCAGCCGGCGGATCTGGCGCATCGTGTCGAGGTCGTCCTCGCAGGCGAAGTGCGCGACGCCGGAGATCTGCGAGTGGGTGGCGGCGCCGCCCAGGCGCTCCATGGTGACGTCCTCGTGGGTGACGGTGCGGATCACCTCGGGGCCGGTGACGAACATGTACGACGAGCTCTTCGCCATGAAGACGAAGTCGGTGATCGCCGGGGAGTACACCGCGCCGCCGGCGCACGGCCCGAGGATCGCCGAGATCTGCGGCACGACGCCGGAGGCGATCGTGTTGCGCAGGAAGATGTCGGCGTACCCCGCGAGCGAGACGACGCCCTCCTGGATGCGGGCGCCCCCCGAGTCGTTGAGCCCGATGATCGGGACCCCGAACTTGAGGGCGAGGTCCATGATCTTGCACACCTTTTCGGCGTGCGCCTCGGAGAGCGAGCCGCCGAACACGGTGAAGTCCTGCGCGAACACCGCGACCTGGCGGCCGTCGATGCGCCCGAACCCGGCGACGACGCCGTCGCCCGGGATCCGCTGCCGCTCCATGCCGAAGTCGTGGCTGCGGTGGGTGACGAGGCGGTCGACCTCCTCGAGCGACCCGGGGTCGAGGAGCAGGTCGAGGCGCTCGCGCGCCGTCAGCTTGCCGGCCGCGTGCTGGCGCTCGACGCGTTCCCGGCCACCACCCTCCAGGCTCGTGCTCTCGAGCTCAGCGATCCGCCTGCGGACGTCGTCGCCCACGTCGCCCCCCAACCGTCGCCCGGCCGCGCCGGAAAAGCGGACTATGCTAGCACGACGAAACGATGGCACGAGACGAACGCTCAGGCCTGGACGAGCTCGCGGCGGCGGTCGCGCGCGCCCGCATCACGGGCCTGGTGGACGTCTACCTCGAGCGCCGCACCGACGTGTACTGGCGCCTCGAAGACGGCCGCGTCGTGGCGCGCGAGACGCTGCTGCAGGAGGGGGCGGCGGTGCGGCGCGGCGACGCGTTCGCGGCCAGCGACGGGCTCGACCGTCCAGCGCTCGCGGCGCTGCTCGGCGTCTCCAGCCGCACTTTGCCGCCGGTCGTGCTGCCGCGCTTTCCCGAAGCACCGGCGCTGCCGGGCCCGGAGCCGGAGTTTCCGGCCGCGTGGCGCGGAGTGCGCTGGCGCTGGAGCTGCGGGGCCGTGCTGGCGGGCGGCCGAGCGGTGGCGATCACCCGCCCGGAGTTGGCCGAGGTGACGTTCGCCGGCGGCCGCCGCGC
>DAIDOU010000117.1 GCA_027458945.1 Acidobacteriota bacterium | reverse complement strand
CGCGCAGAAGGAGCGGCTGAAGGCGCTCAAGGCGAGCGTGGACGTGCTCGCGATGTCGGCGACGCCGATCCCGCGCACCCTCAACCTCGGCCTGCTCGGCTTGCGCGACGTCTCGGTGATCGAGACGCCGCCGCGCGATCGTCTCGCGGTGCAGACGCACGTGCTGCCGTTCCGCCGCGAGGCGGTGCACGAGGCGATCGCGACCGAGCTGGCGCGCGGCGGGCAGGTGTTCTTCGTGCACAACCGCGTGGCGTCGATCGCGGCGATGGCGGCGCTCGTGCGCGAGGTCGCGCCCGAAGCGCGGGTGGTGACGGCGCACGGGCAGATGGACGAGCGCGAGCTCGAGCGCGCGATGGACGCGTTCTTGGGCGGCGAGGCCGATGTCCTGGTGGCGACGGCGATCATCGAAAACGGCCTCGACATCCCGAACGCCAACACGTTGATCGTCAACCGCGCCGACCGCTTCGGTCTCGCCCAGCTCTACCAGCTGCGCGGCCGCGTCGGGCGCTCCGACCGCCTCGCGTTCACCTACCTGCTGGTCCCGCCGGAGCGCTCGCTCACCAGGGAGGCGCGCGCCCGACTGGCCGCGATCCTCGAGTTCGCCGACCTCGGCGCGGGCTTCCGCATCGCCGCCCGCGACCTCGAGATCCGCGGCGCCGGCAACCTTCTCGGCTCCGAGCAGCACGGCCACCTGCGCGCGGTCGGCTACGAGACCTACTGCCACCTCCTCGAGGAGGCGGTGCGCGAGCTGCGCGGCGAGGCCGCCCCGGCGCCGCCGACGGTGGTCGAGCTGCGCCTCGGCCTCGACCTGCGCCTGCCGGAGCGCTACATCGGCGAGGAGACGCTGCGGCTGGCCGTCTACCGCCGGATCGCCGGCGCCCGCACCGACGAGGAGCTCGCCGGCCTCAGGCAGGAGTTCGGCGAACGGTTCGGCGCCGCTCCCGCGCAACTCGACAACCTCCTCGTGCACCAGCGCGTGCGGCGGCGGGCGTAGGGGCTCGGGATGACCAGGATCAAGCACGGCCCGCTCGCCTGGGAGCTGACGTTCGACCCGGCGCACCCGGCCGCGCACCCGGCCGCGATGGCGTTGCTGGCGGCGGCGCCAGACGCCGTCCTCACCCCCGCCGGCGTGCTGCGCCTGCCGCTGGCCGAGCGCGAGCCCGCGCGCGCCGCGGCGGCGCTGGTCGAGCTGCTGCCGCCGCCGGCGTGACGCCGGCCGCGTGCGGGGCGCGCTCAGTAGCTCGAGGTGCCGAGCTCGACCTTGCCGCGGAACACCCAGTAAACGACGGACGTGTACGCCAGGACGAACGGCATGCCGATGAACGCGATCACGCGCATGATCCCGAGCGTCTTATCGGACGAGGCCGCGTTGGCGATCGTCATGCTCCAGGCGGGGTCGCTGCTCGACACGATCAGGTTGGGGAAGAGCGCCACGCCGAACAGGAACACGAGCGCGGCGATCGTGCACGCGGAGGAGACGAACGCGCCGAACGGCTTGCCCTTGTGGATGGCGCGCGGGATGTTGGCGACCGCGAGGATGTTCAGGACCACGACCACCCACGCCCACGGCAGCTCGGCGAAGTTGCGCGTCGCGCCGGGCAGCGCCGCAAGCGTGACCGCGGTGACCACGACGTACACCGCGAGGAAGAGGGCGAACGTCCGCCACATCCAGCCGTGGATGCGGCGCTGCAGCTCGCCGTCCGTCTTGAGGTAGAGGTAGATCGAGCCGTGCATCGCGAACGTCGCGACGGCGAGGACGCCGACCAGGAGCGCGTAGGGGCGCAGCAGGTCGAGCACCCCGCCGGTGTAGTCACCGTTGGGGCCGATCGGGATGCCGAGCATCGAGTCGCCGACCGCCACCCCCATGAGGAACGTCGCCAGCGTGCTGGCGGCGAAGAACGCGGCGTCCCAGGAGCGCCGCCACGCGGCGCTGTCGTGCTTGCTGCGGAACTCCATCGAGACCGCACGGAAGATCAGGGCGAACAGCAGCGCCATGAACGGCAGGTAGAACGCCGAGAACACCGCGGCGTACGCCCGCGGGAACGCGGCGAACAGCGCGCCGCCGAACGTCACCAGCCACACCTCGTTGCCGTCCCACAGCGGCCCGATGGCGTTCATCAGGACGCGGCGCTCGTCGTCGCGGCGCGCGGCCAGGTGCACGATCCCGACCCCGAGGTCGAAGCCGTCGAGGATGGCGTAGCCGGTCAGGAGCACGCCCAAAAGGGCGAACCAGAACAGGTGCAGGTCCATCTCGTCACCCCCTCTCCGCGGAACCGGCGGGCTCGCCGCCCGAGGTGAGCGACTCCCCGCCGTGACCGGTCAGGCTGCCCGCCGCCGCGAGGAGCCCCTCCCCGGTGGTCGCGGCCGGAGGCGCCGCCGCCTCGTCGGGCCCGTGCTGGATCTTGGCGTTGAGCACGAACACGTAGACCGCGAGCAGGAGGGCGTAGATCACGCCGAACATCACGAGCGACGCGAGCACCTGCCCCGCCGGCACGCTCTTGGAGGTGGCGTCGGAGGTGCGCAGCAGGCCGTACACGACCCACGGCTGGCGCCCGACCTCGGCCGCCACCCAGCCGAGCTGGTTGGCCGCGATCGGGCCGAGCACCGCAAATACGAGCGTCCACAGCAGCCAGCGAGCCTGGAACAGCGTCCCGCGCCAGCGCTTGACCAGCGCGACGGCCATCAACCCGGCGAAGAGGAAACCGAGCCCCACCATCGCGTGGTACGCCTGGAACGGGAGCGGCACCGGCGGCCAGTCGGCGCTCGCCACCCGGTCGAGACCCGCGACCGGCTTGTTCCAGTCGCCGTAGACGAGGTACGACAGCAGGCCCGGGACCGCGATCTCCCCGCGCACCCGCCGCGCCGCGGTGTCGGGGAAGCCGACGACGGTCAGCCGCGTGCCCCCCGGCGCGGTCGTGTACAGCCCCTCGAACGCCGCCAGCTTCGCGGGTTGTGTGGTGGCGAGCGTGCGCGCCTGCGAGTCGCCGGAGATCACCTCCGCGACCGAGGCCGCCGCCGCGACGAGGAGCGCGATCGTCACGCTGCGGCGCGCGAACTCGAGATGGCGGCCCCGGAGCAGGTAGAACGCCGAGACGCTGAGCACCACGAACGCCCCGACGATCACGGCGCCGAGCAGGACGTGCACCAGCCGCTCCACGCTCGAGGGGTTGAACACCATCGCCCAGAAGTCGGTGATCTCGGCGCGGGCCGCGGCGCCGGTCCCGACGATGTGGAAACCGGCCGGCGTTTGCTGCCACGAGTTCGCGACAACGATCCAGAGCGCCGAGAACATCGAGCCGAGCGCCACCATCACCGTCGCGAAGAAGTGCATCCCCGGCGACACCCGGTCCCAGCCGAACACCAGCACCGCGAGGAACCCCGACTCGAGGAAGAACGCGAAGATCCCCTCGGCGGCGAGCGCCGAGCCGAAGACGTCGCCGACGAAGCGGGAGTACGTCGCCCAGTTGGTGCCGAACTGGAACTCCATCACGATCCCGGTCGCCACGCCCATCGCGAAGTTGACCGCGAAGATCCGGGTCCAGAACCGCGCCATCGCCTCGTACTGGATGTCCCGCGTCTTCAGGTACAGCCCCTCCATCACGACCAGCAGCAGCCCGAGCCCGATCGTGATCGGCGGAAACAGGTAGTGGAACATCAGGGTGAAGGCGAACTGCAGCCGCGCGAGGAGGACCGCATCCATGGTCGTTGGCACCTCCGCTCGCTTGAGCATAGGCAGCACAAGCTCGTGGTGCAACCGGCACGTCGCGGCCGCGGGCCGAGCGGAGATCTCCAGGAATGGTCCGGCCGCTCGCCTCCTTACCAGGGGCGGCGGTTGCGTTACCATCGACGCCGAACGGAGCCAACCATGAGTCACGCCAGCAAGCCGAAGGGCACGATCGCGATTCTCACCGGCGGCGGCGACGTCCCCGGCCTGAACCCCGCGATCCGGGCGCTCACCGTGCGCGCGCTGCGCGACGGCTACCGGGTGCTGGGGATCCGGCGCGGCTGGGCGGGGCTCGTCGAGCTCGAACGCGACAAGGAAAAGCCCCACGACGAGCACGTGATCGAGCTCTCCGAGGAGGTCGTGAACAAGGTCGGACGCACCGGCGGGACGTTCCTCCACACCTCGCGCACCAACCCGTCGAAGGTGGCGCAGGCGCAGCTGCCGCCGCACCTCAAGGCCACGTACCCGGGCGACGTCGTGGACGTCACCCCCGACGTGCTCGCCAACCTCGAGTGGCTGGGGATCGACACCCTCATCCCGATCGGCGGCGACGACACGCTGTCGTACGGCGTGCGCCTGCACAAGGAGGGGGTGCGGGTCATCGCCATCCCCAAGACGATGGACAACGACGTCCCCGGCACCGACTACTGCATCGGCTTCTCGACCTGTGTGACCCGCACGATCGAGATGACCCACGACCTGCGCACCTCCGCCGGGAGCCACGAGCGCTTCCTCGTCATCGAGGTGTTCGGCCGCTACGCGGGGTTCACCGCGCTGCTCCCCACGATGGCGGGCGCCGCCAACCGTTGCGTCATCCCCGAGCACGTGTTCGACATCGAGCGCCTGTGCGAGCTGCTCACCGCCGACCGCCACACCAACCCCTCCAAGTACAGCGTCGTCCTCGTCTCCGAGGGCGCGACGTTCAAGGGCATGGACGAGATGGTGTTCGAGGACCACGAGACCGACGCGTTCGGGCACAAGAAGCTGGGCGGCATCGGCGACCGCGTCTCGCGCGTGCTCCGCGACCTCTCGCCCAGGTTCAACGACGGCCGGCGCATCAACGTCATCAACCAGCGCCTCGGCTACCTCGTGCGCTGCGGCAACCCCGACGCGCTCGACTCGATCGTGCCGATGGCGTTCGGCAACCTCGCGATGGACCTCGTCCTGGACGGCGTCGCCGGGCGCCTCGTCAACGTCCGCAACGGGCGCTACGACAACGTTCCGATCGACGTCGTCACCAGCCACAAGAAGACCGTGGACGTGCGCAAGTTCTACAACACCGACCGGCTACGCCCGATCTACGAGCGCTTCGAGACGAAGCCGCTGTTCATCATGACCAGCGATTACTGAAGAGGCGTGGCCGGTAGCCGGTGGCCGGGGGCCGGAAGAGACCGGGGCCCGTGGTCCGAAGAGACGAAGACGGGACCGGGGACCGGGGACCGGCAAAGACAGGGGTCAGGGGTTAGGAACGGCGGTGGGTCGTGGGTCGTGGGTCGGAGAGGACGTTCGCGGCCGGCGCAGGCCGTGGGTCGCGGTGAAGGGAGCACGTCGATGGAAGCGAGCTGGAACCTGAAGACGGATGAGACGCGGGCAAAGGCTCCGGCGATGCGTGCCTTGCCCGCTACGCGGAGGGTGGTGCGGGTGGGACGGTGGGGGGCGGCGGCGCTCCTCGTTCTCGGAGTGGGCTGGGCGGCCCCCCTGCGGGCGTCCGGAGGGGTCCCCAGGGAGGCCGGCATCCTCAGGGCCACGCTGCAGAACGGCCTGCGAGTCGTGATCGTCGAAAACAAGCTGGCCCCCGTGGTGACCACCGAGGTCAACTACCTCGTGGGCTCCAACGAGGCTCCCGCGGGTTTCCCGGGGATGGCGCACGCCCAGGAGCACATGATGTTCCGCGGTAGCCCGGGGCTCTCGGCCGACCAGCTGGCCGACATCACGGCCGCCATGGGCGGCGACTTCGACGCCGACACGCAGCAGACCGTGACGCAGTACTTCTTCACGGCCCCGGCCGACGAGCTCGACCTCGCGCTCCGCATCGAGGCGCTGCGCATGAGCGGGGTCCTCGACAGCGACACGCTCTGGGACGAGGAGCGCGGCGCCATCGAGCAGGAGGTGGCCCAGGACCTCTCCAACCCGCAGTACGTCTTCTACACCAAGCTCCTGGACGCCATGTTCAAGGGCACGCCGTACGCCCACGACGCCCTCGGCACGCGACCTTCCTTCGACCAGACCACCGGCGCCATGCTGCGCCGCTTCCACGACACCTGGTACGCCCCCAACAACGCCGTGCTCGTGATCGTGGGCCACGTGGACCCGCAGGCGACGCTGAGGGAAGTCGAGAAGCTCTTCGGCGCCATCCCCGCCAAGCAGATCCCGGCCCGTCCGGCCGTCAAACTGGAACCCGTCAAGCCGGAGACGTTGAACCTCACCACCGACCTGCCGTACGGCCTGGCCATCGTCTGCTTCCGCCTGCCCGGCTCGGACAGCCCCGACTACGCCGCC
>DAIDOU010000116.1 GCA_027458945.1 Acidobacteriota bacterium | reverse complement strand
GAGAACGTCAGCACCCAGCGGTCCCACGCACCCTCGATCCGGTTCCACGCGTCGGTGAGGGAAAGGCCTTCGCCGGCCGGCAACATCGGCGGCCGCGCCTGCGGCGGCGTCGGATCGAAGACGCGCCAGCGACCCTCCACGGCGGCGACCACCCAGGCGTGGGCGTTGCTTTCGCGCAGGAGGAACGACCCGTCACCCTCGCCCTCGCCGCCCGCGTACCCGACCTGGAGTCGAGCGGGGATGCCGAGCGCGCGCAGCAGCATCACCATGCTCGAGGCGAAGAACTCGCAGTGGCCCTGGCGTGACGAGAAGAGGAACCACTGCACCGGGTCCTCGCGTAGCGGCGCGCGGGTGGTGAGCGAGTACGCGTAGTGAGTCTGGAGATACCGCTCGAGCGCGAGCGCCGCGCCGAGCCGGTTGGTGGTCCCGGCGGTGATCCTCCGCGCGAGCTCGCGCACGCGGTCGCTCCCGGGGGGCAGCTCGAGGTCGGCGCTCCCGGCCTGCGGTTGCACCACCCGTGCCGGGTCGAACCGGGCCGAGTAATCGATCGGCAGCGGCGTGCCGTGCGTCACTCGCAGCATGCCGGAGGGGTCGCGCACCAGCGCGACGCCCGGCGGCGCGGTGACGTCGACGGCGCCGAGCGGCAGGAAGAGCGTGCCGCCCTCGCGCTCGAGCGTGATCTCGATCTGGTGGAGCTCCGCGGCCGCCGGACGTTCGGCGAGCACGACCGGACGGCCCTCCCGGACCGTGAGCCGTTCCCCCTTCAGCTTCGACTCGACCCACCCCCCGGCGCGGTAGTGGGCCAGGGTCGCTCCGGCCAGACGGAGCCAGTCCGGGCTCACCCGGTCGGCGGGCACGCCGGGGAAGCGCACCCGCATCACGATCCGGCGCGACAGCGAGATGTCGCCGATGCCGCGCAGCCCGACGAGGGACCGGAAACCGCTGGTCGGGCGGCCCTCGAACGGACCGGCCGCGAACGGCGACCGCAGGCGGGGCAGCAGGGCGAACAGCGGCGCCGCCACCAGCACCGCCGTGACGACCGTGGCGGCGACCAGGCGCCACGATCGCCACGGCCGGGCGGGCGCCGTCGGCTCGGCGAAAGCGAGGGCGGTCAGCCGTCCAGCCGCCACGACAGCGAACGCGAGCAACGCCACCAGGTACGGGGCGAGCGCCGGGTGCGTCGAGGACGCGATCCCCGCCACGCCAACCAGCGCCACGACACCGCCCGTCAACCGGGCCCGCCCGGGCCGCCCGCACCCCGGCAGACGCACCGCCGCCACCAGCACGGCCAGCTGGGCGACCGGCCGCAGCACGCCGTAGCGCACACCGCCGGCCGCCGCGACGGCCGCCACGATCGCGACCGCGAGCGCGTTCTCGGCCCAGGCGGGCAACGGGGCGAGCGGCTTTCGGCTCGCCGCCACCCACGCCGCCACCGCGAGGTAAGGCAGCATGAACGGCCACCCCACGATGCCCGTCAGCGGTAGCGGCGCCGCCACCGCGAGCGCGAACGCCGCCATCCAGCGTTGCCGCTCGACGACGTTCCTCACCGCGCCTCCGCGAGGCGGTACACACCCGCCCCGGCCGCCAGCGGCGGCAGCGGGTCCTCGCCCGGACCCGTCGCCTGCACCAGGGCGAGCTGCTCGAGGACGCGTCTCGTGTGCGCGACGCCCAACCCGGGCGTGATCACGGCGCCGCCGATCACGAGGCCGACCGGCTCGCCGCGGCGTAGCTGCTGTAGCGCCGAGGACGCCACCTCGCTCACCAGGTCCTCGAAGCGGTCGAGCAGGAGGGCGTCGTCGCGCCGTGGCAGCTGCCGGTCGAGCGCGAGGAAGCGCGAGGGGAGCGAGCGCTCGCGCCGCTCCATGACGATGAAGCGCTGCTGCCGCGCGGTCTGCTTCCAGTGGATGTCGCGGCGGTCGTCGCCGGAGCGGAACTCCCGCAGCTGCTCCACCTCGCCGCCGCGGCGGCCGCGCCCGGGCGCGGCGGCGTCCTCACGGCGCTCGAGCCCGGCGAACCGTGCCGCCCCGGCGCGCACCCGGCGCGGGTAGACGAGCACCTCTCCCGCCTGCGCCCAGCGCACCGACTTGATGAAAAACCCCAGCGGCAGCCGCACCTCGACTTGCACCGCCGGCAGCGGGCGGCGGCCGCGGCGGCCGAACACCGTCGGAAACCTCAGTGTGACCGAGCCGCGCGGCGGGACGACGGGCACCAGCGCGTGGCCGGGCGCGCCGACCAGGCGGCACACGACGAGCGCCGCCGGCAGCCAGCCGGAGGTGTTCGTAACCTCGAGCTCCAGCTCGACCGCGGCGCCCGCGAACGCTTCCCGCGGCGGCGACAGCGCGACCCGGATCCGGCGCAGCGTGTGACGCGAGAACGTCCCCGAGGCCACGAACGACCCCAGGGCCAGCGACAGCAGCAGGTAGAGGGCGTTGTTGCCGGTGTTGAGCGCCGCCACACCGAGGACCGGCACCGCGACGATGAACACCCAGAACGCGGGCGTCGGCTTGAGCGCGAACCCCGGGAACGCCCCTCCAAGGCCCCACCGCTTCGCCCGTGCCCTCGCCTTCGGCGGCTCTTCAGGCGCCCGGTGCCCGGCGCCCGCGACCCGATGCCCTATGCCCTGTGCTCTGTGACCTGTGCCCGTCTTTTCGTTCATAGCGGGACTGGCGTGCCGTCCACCACTTCGCGGATCACCGCCCGCTCGGCCTCGCTCCGGCTCCACCCCTCGTCGCCTTCGCCGCCTGCGAGCACGACGCGGTGCGCCATCGCCGGAACGGCCAGCCGCTGGACGTCGTCGGGGATCACGTACTCCCTCCCCTCGACCAGCGCGAGCGCCTGCGCCGCGCGGTGAAGCGCGAGCGCTCCGCGCGTCGACACGCCGAGCCCGAGCGCGGAGTGCCGCCGCGTCCGCTGCACGAGCTCGAGCAGGTAGGTGAGCAGGGCGGGAGCCACCTTGACCTCGCGCACCCTCGCCTGCAGCTGCAGCAGCGCGCTCCCGTCCAGCACCGGCTGCACGGCCTCGAGTTCGCCCTCGACCCCGCCGGCGCGCAGCAGCGCCAGCTCCTCGTCCGGGGCCGGGTAGCCGAGCGAGATGCGGAGCAGGAAGCGGTCGAGTTGCGACTCGGGGAGGGGGTAGGTGCCGAGGTACTCGACGGGGTTCTGGGTGGCGAGCACCATGAACGGCTCGCGCAGCCGGTACCGGGTCTTCTCCACCGTCACGGTGCGCTCGTTCATAGCTTCGAGCAGCGCCGCCTGCGTCTTCGGGGTGGCGCGGTTGATCTCGTCGGCGAGCAGCACGTTGGTGAACACCGGTCCGGGAAGGAACTCGAACTCGCCGCGCTCGGCCCGCCACAGCGACACGCCGATCACGTCGGACGGCAGCGTGTCCGAGGTGAACTGGATCCGCGAGAACACAAGATTCAACGAGCGCGACAGGGCCTGCGCCAGCGTCGTCTTCCCCACCCCGGGGATGTCCTCGATGAGGACGTGCCCGCGCGCGAGCAGCGCCGCGATGATCCAGTCGATCGCCTCGTCCTTGCCGCGGATCACCCGGGCGACCGAGTGTTTGAGAGCATCGAGCTGCGCGATGATGTCGTCGACCGGCACGCCGCACCTCACCCCAGCAATGTCTACGGGCGGCCGCGAATTCCGTTGCGGCGCCGTTCCCGACCGCTACCCGCCGAGCCGGCCGGCCGCCGCCGGGTCGAGCGGAGCCACCAACACGCGCTTCACGCCGACGGCGGAGGCCGCCAACTCGCCGATGCGGGCGGCGTCCGCCGTGGCGACGACCAGGTCCACACCGAGGAGGAACGCGCGCAGGCCGTCGCCGGTCACCAGGCCCGGACCGACCAACAGCACGGCGCAACCGCGCCGCAACGCGGCCGGCAGCGCAGCGAGCGCCGCCGCCGTCGCGGCGTCGAGGCCGCCGCTGGCGGAGCCCAGCACGACAACCGTGGCGCCGATCTCGACGTGGCCGCGGAGCTCGGCTGCGCCTCCCGCGGCGACCGCGTCGAAGCCGGAGGCGGCCAGCGCCCCCAGCGCTGCCTCCGCCTGGAGCGCGCCGCCGCCGAGGACGACCGCCCGCCTCACGCCCCGGCCTCCCGCACATCGAGAAGACGGAGCTCGAGCTGCTGCGGCAGCACGGCGTGCTCGAGCGCCGTCCCGACCTCGAGCTCGCCCGTCCGCACCCGGCGCTCCAGCTCACGATCGAACCCGAGCAGCCCCTCGGGCTCCCCGTCGCGCATCACGTCCGCCAGCGTCGCGGAGTCGAGCGACCCTTCCGCCAGATGCGCCACGGCCGCCCGCGTCGCCCGCCACACCTCGACCACCGGGCGGCGGCCGTCGCGGTGCGGGAGGAGCTGCTGCGTGAACGACCAGCGCAGCACCCGCGCCAGCCGCGCCCGCACCTCGGGCCTCTCCTCGGCGGGGAACAGCGAGAGGAAGCGCCGCACGGCCGAGGCCGTGTCGAAACCCCGCAGCGTCGAAAGGAGCAGATGGCCGGTCTCGGCCGCGTCGAGCATCAGCCGGGCCTGCTCGGCGTCCCTCGGCTCGCTCGTCAGGATCACCTGCGCGCCCTGCCTGAGCACGCCCGCCAGGCCGGCCGCCAGCGACGGCGTATCGGCGCCCACCTCGCGCTGGTTCACCGTGGCCGCCGCGTGCCGGTAGAGGAACTCGATCGGGTCCTCGACGGTGACGACGTGGCACGCGCGCGTCGCGTTGATCTCCCCGACGAGCGCCGCGAGCGAGGTCGTGCGCCCGGATGCCGCCGGCCCGTTGACGAGGACGATGCCGTTGCGCTCGCGGCACGCCTCGCGCATCGCCGCCGGCAACCCGATCTCGTCGAGTCCCGGCACCCGACCGGGGATCGACCGCAGCACCACCGCGAACGTGCCGCGCTGGGTGAACACCGCCACGCGAAAACGGTTCAGCCCGCTCACCGAGTAGGCGAAGTGAGCGGCGCCCTCCTGGCGGACGCGGGCGGCGGCCGACGGAGGCGCCTGCGCCAGCAGGTGCAGCACGACCGCCTCCGTCTGGAACGGGCTCAACCGCTCGATGCCGGCGACGTCGAGCCGCACCAGTTCGCCGCCCGCCTGAACCTGCAGCGGTTGTCCGACCGCCAGGAGAACGTCACCGCCGGGTGAGCCCGCCACCAGCGTGCCGAGGAACCCCGGCAGGTCGAAGTTGAGCACCGTTCGATTATAGCCGCGCCGCGGAGCGGAGCAGGAACGCGCCGCGCAGGGCGCGCACGACGGCGAAGCCGGGGATCTCCGGCTCGGCCTTCGGCGGGGCCTCGAGCACGACCGCGGCGCCCGCGCCCAGCACCCCCGCTTCGCGGGCGCGGGCGAGCGCCGCTGTTCCCTCCTCCCACTCGGCGAACGGCGGGTCGCACCAGGCGAGGTCGAAGCGCAGGCCACGCCCGGCGAGGGACGCCAGCGCCGCCGATGCGTCGCGGACGAGGAGCTCCCACTCGCCCTCGGGAACGGCGAGCGCGGCGAAGTTACGGCGGATGAGTTGCGCCGCCGCGGGCGCGCGCTCCACCAGAACCGAGCGCGCGGCGCCGCGCGAGAGCGCCTCGAGCGAGTTGACGCCGGTGCCGGCGAAAAGGTCGAGAAACGCGGCGCCCGCCAGGCGCGGCGCGAGCACGGCGAACGCCTGCTCGCGCAGCGCGTCCGGCGTCGGGCGCAACGGCGCTCCCCGCGCCGGTCCGGCGATCCGCCGCGACGCCCACGCCCCGCCGGTGATCCTCACCTGGGGACCCTGCGCACCGCGAGCCGGCGCAGCTCCTCGTCGGTGACGAAGAACGAGGCCGGACCCTCGCCCACCTGGACGTGCACGACGATGCGGTCGGGCGCCGGCGTCACGCTCAGCACCTCGACGACGCGCCCGTCCTCAAGCTCGACCCGATCGCCCGGCGCCGGCTCCCACCCGCTGAGGTCCTCACGCGTGACCCTCGTCTGCACGAGCCTGGTCTCGAGCCCGTCGAGCGCCTGCGTCAGGCGCGCCAGGGCGAGGCTGGGAGCGGCCGCCACCGAGTAGCGCAGCCGCAGCGGCGTACGCCCTGCAGGCGCCACGCGCAGCTCCACCTTCCCCGGGCCCGGAGTGTCGGCACCGGCGGAGTCGAAGCGCTCGAGCTCCCGGTACGACTCCTCGACGACCTGCTCGATCACCTTCAGCTCGACCTTCGAGAGCGGCTGCCGGATGACGTTCTCCGCCTGACCCGCGCTCCGCCGCGCGAGCACCGCGACACCGTTGCGGAACACCGAGACCCTGGTGACGGAGCCGTTCAGGTTCACCACCCTTTCGACGACGTACGTCGGGTCCGGCGCGGCGGACACCGCCAACGCGAGCACGAACGCTCCGATCAAGGCCGGCCTCCCAACCGCCCGGCGAGCTTCACGGCGTGGGCGAGCGCCGCGGCCGGCGCGACGGTTCCGTCGAGCACCGCGGCGCGCGTCTGCCGCACGGCGGCTCCGATCGCCGGGCCAGGGCGGACCCCGGCGGCGAGCAGGTCGGCGCCGGTGACCGGCGCCGGGGCCCTCATCCACACGGTGAGTGCGCGACGCAACAGGCGGCGCTCCCCGGCCGCGGCGGCGGCCATCGTGACGACCACCAGCGCCGGCTCCGTGCGCTCGACAGCGGCCACCACCTCGCTCGGCGCCGCCCTGGCGCCGCTCACCGCCGCGAGCAACTGCTCGGTGCGGCGGCGGGCGTTCGCCACCGCAACCGCGACCTTTCCGGAGAGGGCGAGGCGGCCCGCCAGCTCGCGCCCGCCCCCCTCGCCCGCCCGCGTGGCCAGCGCCGTCAGGAAGACGAGCCAGCGCGGGCCGGTGTAGACCTCTTCGAGCTGCGACCACGACAGCACGGTCTCGACCTCGTGCAGGAAGCCGCGCAGCGCGGAGCCCCACTCGACCCCGGGGCACACGACCGGGAAGACGCCGAGGCCGGCCAGTTCCCCGAGCGCCTCGACCGGGTGCCCTTCCTCGAGCAGCTCCGCGATCTCGTCGCGCAGCCGCTCCCCCGAGAGACGGGTGAACACCCCCTCGAGCACGGCGACCTGGACGAGGTGCCTCGTCTCGGCCGCGATCTCGAACCCGAGGCGGGTGGCGAAGCGCACCGCCCGGATCGCCCGTGTCGGGTCGTCAAGGAACGAGAGCGAGTGCAGCACCCGCAGCTGTCGGCGTTCAAGGTCGCGACGCCCGCCGAAGAAGTCGAGGAGCTCCCCGAAACGGCCCGGCGTCAGGTCGATCGCCATCGCGTTGATCGTGAAGTCACGGCGGTAGAGGTCCTGCCGCATCGCCGAGGTCTCGACCTCGGGCAGCGCCGCCGGCGAGCGGTAGAACTCGGTGCGCGCCGTGGCGACGTCGAGGCGCAGGCCGTCGGCCAGGTGAACGGCGGCCGTGAGGAACGGCTCGTGCGGGTGCGAGCGCCCGCCGAACCGGGCGACGAGGAGCTGCGCCAGCTCGACGCCGTTCCCTTCGACCACCACGTCGACGTCCTCGAGCGCGCGCCCCAGGAGCACGTCCCGGACCGCCCCACCGACCAGGAACGCGCGCCCGCCCGACTCGTGCGCCAGCTCGCCGGCGGCCGCGAGGACCTCGAGCAGGCGCGGTTCCATGCCGCGCCGCAGACGCCGGCCCACGTCGTGCACCACCGGCCGCGCCGCCGCCAGGCGCCGGTCCACCCGCGCGCCCTCCGCGAGCTGGCGCTCGTACAGCCGCCGAAAGAGATCCATGCGGGTGATGATCCCCCACCCGGAGGGGAGCGCCACGACGACGAAGCGCGCCTGCCCCTCCATGAACACCCGCTGGACCTCCTCGAGTGCGGCGTCGGCGCCGACCTGCGGCACCCCCGGCCGCATGACGGTCGTCACCGGCCGCTCGCCGAGGCCGCCGGCGAGAGCGCTGTCGAGGATCTGGCGGGAAACGGTTCCGACGAGCCGGCCGGCGTCCTCGACCGGCATCGCGTTGATGCGCAGCCGGACGAGGCGCTCCTTGGCCTCGGCGACCGAGCTCGCCGCCGGGCAGGTGTGCAGGTACGGCGTTGCCAGCGAGACGGCGGTGGTCCGCGACCCGACCGCGGCCGCGATCGCTCCGAGCAGCCGCTGCGCCACCTCGACGGCGCTCGACCCGCGCAGGCGGGCCGCCGCGGCGGTCGCGTGGCCGCCGCCGCCGAGCGGCGCGAGGAGCTTGCCCGCGTCCACCCCGTGGACGCCCGAGCGCGCGATCACGATGAGCTGCGGCGGCGCCTCGAGGATCGCCACGACCACCGGCAGGTCGAAGATCTCGGCGTAGCGGTGGATCACGTACGCGGCCTCCTCGACCTGCTCGCTCGGGCGGACGACCGTGATCACCACCCGCACCCCGCCGACCTGGTGCTCGACCGCCCCCTCGACGAACTGGTTGAGCAGCTCGAGCTGCGCCGGCTCGAGCGGGCGGAGGACGTAGCGCCGCACCCACTCCAGCCGCGCCCCGCACCCGAGCAGCCACGCCGCCGCCGCGAGGTCGGCCGCGGTCGTGTCGGCGTACGTCAGCCCGCCGGTGTCCTCGTAGATCCCGAGCAGCATCAGCGACGCCGTCACGGTGTCGGGTGTCACGCCGTGACGCTGCAGCTCGCCGGCCACGACCGTGCACGTCGCGGCCACCGGGGCGCTCGACACCTCGACCGCCGCGATCGCGCCGGCACCCTCCGGGTGGTGGTCGATCACCCGCACGGGGCACCCGGACGCCGCGACCAGCTCCCCCACCTCGCCGAGGCGGCGCCAGGACGAGCAGTCCACCACCGTCGCGCCGGTGATGCGCGCCCGGCGCAACTCGCGCACCCGCACTTCCGGCAGCTCGACCTTCTCCGCGGTCAGGAAGCGACGCACCGCCGCCTCCTGCGAGCCGGGGAAGACGACGCGCGACCCGGGCTCGAGGAGCAGCGCCCCGGCCACCGCCCCGAGGGCGTCGAAATCGGCGCCGAGGTGGGTGGTGATCACCTTCACGAAATCAGTGTAGCGCCCGCCTTGCGCCGCATCCCGCGTGCGGAATACCACGGCCGCGCCCCCGCTTGGTAGGATGGTGGCAACGCAGGGAGGATCCATGGCCGGCAAGAACGTGGTCGTGATCGTCGCGGCGCTCGTCGCCGCCGGGGTGTGGACGCTGGCCGCATGGGCGCAGGCGCCGCTCTCGTACGCGAAGGACGTCGAACCGATCTTCGTCAAGGCGTGCGCTAACTGTCACGGCGGCAACAGCCCGAAGAAGGGGCTCGACCTCTCGCTCGGCAAGGGGTACGGCGATTTCACCGGACGCAAGAGCCAGGAGTCGCCGACGATGGACCTGGTCAAGCCCGGCGATCCGGCCGGCTCCTACCTCTGGCTCAAGCTCTCCCACACCGCCCTCGAGGGACGCGGCATGCCGCGCACGCTGTTCGGCGCGAAGAAGCTGCCGCAGGCCGAGCTCGACACGGTCCGCGAGTGGATCATCCAGGGCGCCAAACCCTAGAGACAGGGCACAGGGGACAGGGCTCCGGGCACAGGAGAGACGTGGTCCGTGGTCCGTGGTCCGTGGTCCGTGGTCCGAGAGAGACAAGGCGGATGCGCGTCTCCGTCTTCCCCTCTTCCTCTCCTTCTTCCCTCTTGTCGCCTTTGACCCTTCACTCTCAACTCTTCACTGCCTCTGCTCACCTGCTCCTGTGCTCCTCGGCTCCTCCGATGGTCGTTCCTCTGTCGGAGCCCGAGCCCCGAACCCCGAGCCCCTTTCCCGGCTCACACGAACGGGCGGGCGAGGAGGCCGGCGGCGATGGCGGCGAGACGTTGCCGGCGCGGGAGCTCGGTCCGGCGGCGGAACGCCGCGGCCGGGTCGGCCGCGACGCGGTCGAGCACGCGCCGGTACACGCCGCCCATGACCCGCACGGCCGGGCGCGAGCCGCGCTCCAGCATCGCGGGGAGCGCGTTGGCGGCGCGGAAGTGCTCGCGCGCGCGGCCGCACTCGAACGCCATCAGCGCGGCGTACGCTCGCGTGTCGACGCGCCCCGCCTCGAGGTCGGGCTCGGCGACGCCGAAGCGCGCGAGCTCGTCCTGCGGCAGGTAGATCCGGCCGCGCCCGAGGTCCTCGCCGACGTCACGGGCGATGTTGGTGAGCTGCAGCGCCATCGCGAGGTGGCGCCCGGCCGCGGCCGCCTGTGGCCGCAGCGCCCCGAAGATCGCCAGCGAGATGTCGGAGATCGTCACCGCGACGAGCTCGCAGTAGCGCTCGAGGTCGGCGAACGTGCGGTAGCGGCGCCGTTCCAGGTCCATCCGGCACCCCTCGACGAGCCCGAGGAGGGCCGCCTTCGGGATCGGGAACTCCGGCAGCACCTCGGCGAGCGCGGCCGTCGCCACGGTGCCCGGCGAGCCGGCGTAGGTGCGCTCGACCTCGTCGCGCCACGCGTCGAGGCGGCGCTCCACCTCGGCGGGCACGACCGCGGGGCCGGCCTCGTCCACGATGTCGTCGGGGATGCGGCACGCCGCGTACGCCGCGTACACCGCCCGGCGCTTGGCGGCCGGCAGCAGGCGGAACCCGAGGGAAAAGTTGACGCCACGGCGGTGCGCCAGCCGCCGCACGTGGGCGCGGCCGCTCACGGTTCCCTCCGGCGGCACCACGAGCACAGCGGGCCGTGCCGGCAGCCGCGGCGCTCGCGCCACGCCGCCATCACCAGCCGCGCGGCCGCGCCGGCGGCGATCCCGGGCCGCTGCCACCGCAGCAGCAGGTCGCGGAAGTCGGCGCGGCCGGCGCGCCGGCAGAACGCGGCGAACGCCCGCCGCCCGAGCCGCTCGTAGAGGAACCGCGTCGCCACGGTGGCGCGCATCGGCCGCCGCACCGACGCCGCGAACCGTGGCGCGTCCCACGCGCCGGCGATGCCGGCCGCCGCGAGGCCAGCCGTCCGCAACGCCAGGCGGTTGCCGAGGCCGAAGAGGAAGTCCTGCACCCCCGCGGCCTCGCCGACGTACCAGCGCCCGTCGGCCGCGCGCAGGTGGCGCGGAAGCGAGAAGTTCATGAACTGGCCGTGCTCGCGCTCGTCGCGCACGGCGAACTCGCCGAGCACCGCGCGGAAGCGGTGCCACGCCAGCTCGCGCGCCCGCGGCAGCCCGGCAAGCAGCCGCACCTGTGCCACGCCGAACGTCCCGTGCCCGCCGAGGCAGAACAGGTACGTGTAGCCGGTCGGGGTGAGCGCCGGGTCGAAGAGGACCGCCACGGTGTCGGCGAGGTCGGAGCGGAACACCAGCTCGCGCGCCACGCCGTCGGCCTGCCGCGGTCCGGTCGCCACGACCTCGGCGCCGGCCGGCGCCGCCGCCCCTTCGCGCAGCGTTACGCCGGCGGCCAGCGCCAGGCCGCGCAGCCACGAGTCCAGGCTCCCGTTGGGGCCGCGGCGGACGAAGTAGGCGTACGGCGCCGCGCTCGCCACCTCGTGAACGCCGCCGAACGCATCGAGGAACAGCGCCCGCCGCGCTGCGATCGCGGGAAACGTGGGCTCCAGGCCGAGGCCGCGCAGCTCGTCGAGCGCGTCGGTGGCGACGGTGCCGTTCTCGAGCACCTGCCAGCCGCCGCCGAACCGCCCGCCGCCGCCACGGTGCCGGTCGAAGACCTCGACCTCGAACCCGTCGCGGGCGAGCAGCACGGCGGTGGCGAGGCCCGAAAGCCCGCCCCCCGCGATCCGGATCCGGCGCGACACGGCGCGATTGTAGCCCGCCGGCGGGCCCCTCGCGGAAGCCGCACCGCCGCGGCACGGTTGTACTCTGGTAGTGCGACGCTGGAGGTGGCGATGAGCGACACGGTCGGCTGGAAGGCGCTGCTCGCCGGCTTCGGGGAACCCGGGCCGGAGCCGTTTCCCCTCCCCGCCTACTCGGAGTTCATGCCGCCGCCGCGGCTCGGGCGCAAGCCGTACGGCGAGCCCGATCCGGATCTCTTCGCCGAGGAGGACCCGTGGGGGTGGCGGGTCTCCGAGGCCGAGCAGGCGTGGGAGCTGGCACCGGGTCTCGAGCAGATCGCGCGCGAGCTGTACGCCTCGCTCCTCCCCCTCGGGCAGGGGCGTGAGGAGCACTTGATCCGCGGCCACGCCGGCCGCAACCTCGCCGGCAACCCGTACTGGCCGCCGGAACTCGCCGCCGCGGCCGGCCGCCTCGCGCACGAGAGGTTTGTGACGCTGCTGCCGCTCGCGCTCGCGCGCACGCAGGACGACAAGGGGCGGGTGCGCTGGACGCTGCTCGGCTCCAGCGAGCTCGGCCCCGAGCGCGCGTTCTGGCACAGCTTCGCCCCGTCGTCGAGCGGCGGCGCGGCCGCCGCGATCGCGTTCCTCGCCCGCCTGTTGCGGGAGGCGTTCGGGGAGGTGGCTAGCGACGCTGCCTCGCTGGCAGCGCTCGGCTTCCGTATCCTCCCCTCGGGGCCCCACCACCCGCGCCCGGCGTGGGGCGAGGAGCTGCCGGCGTGGGCCGCTCCGCTCAGCCTCGGCGACGCCGGCCCGTTCGCGGGTGTGCGCTACCTCCTCACGTTCCGGCCGTTCGCGGCGCTCCCCGAGGCCGCGCGCCGCCGCTACCTTGCAGGCGACCTCCACCTGCTGCCGTTCCCCGGCAGCCTGGTGTTCTGGGGGATGCCGACGTTCCTCCGCCTTG
>DAIDOU010000115.1 GCA_027458945.1 Acidobacteriota bacterium | reverse complement strand
AACTCGTCCAGCCTCCTCCCCTGGACCAGCTCCATCGCGAAGAAGTGCTGCCCGTCGTCGGTCCGGCCGGCCTCGTAGATGGCGGCGATCCCCGGGTGGCGGAGGCGCGCGAGCGCCTGGACCTCGCGCTGGAACAGGCGCACCGCGGTCTCGTCCACGTAGGCGCCGCCGCGGATGATCTTGAGAGCGACCTCGCGCCGCGGGTTGGCCTGCAGCGCCTCGTAGACCACGCCCATGCCGCCTTCGCCGAGACGGCGGAGGAGGGTGTAGCCGCCGATCGCGACCGGTTGAGCCGGCGCCCGGCTCGGCTCGGACGGCGGCACCGAGTCGGGCGGCACCTGGGAGGGTGCCAAGGTCGGGTCGTCGGGTCGCTGCGTCCGGTCCATTGTCGAGTGCGTCCTACGGCGACGGTAAACACGCCCGCACCGCGAGGAAATTCCGCGGCCGCGGCGCGCAAAGCAAGGGCGGGCGCATGCGCGCCCGCCCGAGACAACTCAATGAAGAACCCGGCTACTTGGAACGATGCGAGGCCTTGAGCAGCGCGACCATCGGGTCGCCGTCGTAGCCGAGCGCCTTCCAATCCATGCGCCCACCAGGAGCGTGGCAGTCCAGGCAGGCGAGGGCCTGCTTGGCCGGCTCCACCTCGTGGAAGATCCCCATGTAGCGCTCGGTGTCGGTCCAGCTGTACTTCGCGTCCTTGACGCCGTACATGTCGAGCGCCGCGTGCTTGACCGCCTCGTCGATGTTGCCGTTGGCGAAGAACTCCTCGACGACGATCGGGATGATGAAGTTCTTGCCGTCGAGCACCGGCATCTTGGCGCGGTGGAGCTTGAACGGGAAGATCCGCGCCTTGGGGTCGCTGCGGTCGCCCTGCGGCAACATCATGCCCACGGCGCCGTTGGCGAGGCGCTTGACCGGCTGGTCCGGGAGCTGCTCCCAGGTGGTGCCGTTGTACCACGCGTACACCGGCACGACGTTCTTGCTCATCGTGATCGTCGCGCTCCACTTGTCGAGCTCGGCGTTGTACGACGGTTTCGACCAGTCGCGCACCATGTCGGTGGCGTCCTGTTTGGCGAACACCGGCACGTGGCAGGTGGTGCAGTAGACGCGCTGGGCGTGGAAGTTCAACACCTCGGCCTTGTGCGGCGCCGAGCCGTGGCAGTCGGCGTCGGCGCACGACAGCGGCTTGCCGGGCTCGTCGGTCCCCGACAGGTCGCTGCCGCGGCCGCGCACGCGGTGGTCCTCGCCCGCGTGGCAGTCGGTGCACTGCAGGTTGGCGCCGTCGCTGCCCATGTGGACGTCGAACGCCTTGTCGGTGTCCGCCAGCGCGTACTCGATGTCGCCGCGCTTGAAGTTCGGCCCGCCGCCGGAGCCCGCGTGGCAGCGCAGACAATTGGTCTTCGTCGGCAGGCTGATCCGCTTCGACACCGAGTCCATCCCCTCCTGGTTCTTCCACAGCACCGGCTTCCACGACCAGGAGCCGTCCGCGTTCTCGTAGAGGTCGCGCTGGTAGCCGGAGGCGTGGCAGATCAGGCAGTCGATGTTCTCGAGCTGCGCCTGCGAGATCTTCTCCTGCGGCAGCGCGCCCAGGCCGGCGTGGCACTGCGAGCACCCCTTGGTCAGGATCTCGCCGCGCGAGTTGCGCACCAGGCCGATCCAGTTGCTCTTGGGGTTCGTGCAAAAGTCGTTGATCGTGTTCAGCTTGCCGAGCTTCTTTCCGTGCGAGTTGACGATCTGGGGGGCGTTGCCCTGCCACTGGTAGTGCTGCGAGTGGAAGAACGAGGTGGCCTCCTTCGCGTGGCACTTCAGGCACGTCTTCGTTCCCTCGTAGTGCTCGAAGTACTTCTGGTGTGAGTACTCCTTGGCGTGCGCCGCCCCGGCCAGCAGCCCGACCGACGCCACAACGACGGTGATCGCTCTCATGTCAGTCCTCCAAAGACCGGCGTACTACCGGGAGTCAGGGCCCGGAGCCGATCGGTTGCGGCCGCGCGATCTGTGTTTGCCCATGATACCGCGGTCGCGCCATCTCGACTCGGGCCCCGACTCCCTGCCGGGACTCCCCCCGCTAGAACCTCGCCGTCATCGACAGCGTCCACATCTTGGCCTTGTCGTACGTCGGGAAGCCGAGCACCGGTGTGCTGTCGAGCTTCTTCGGCGACCCGATGTGCCAGCCCGAGCCCGAGTAGTCGTAGGTGTAGTCGATGTACCCGAGCCGCACCAGGAAGCGCGGGTTGATCTTGTGGATGACGTACGCCTCGATCACGTGACCGCGGGTCGCGGTCTTCGGCGCGATGATGTCGTCCTGCGACGGCGTGAAGTTGAACCAGTACTGCGAGCCGTGGTTGTACTCCGCCCCGACCATCGTCCGGCCGTCGTTGAACGAGTACCGGGCGCCGGCGTAGTACATCGTGCCGCTGTGCTCCTTCGGCACCTCGAACGGGTCCGAGAACAGGCCGCCGAACGGCCCCGTGACGCCGTTGGGGTGGCTCTTGTCGTAGTTGACGTTGACGAACCAGTCGACCGGCCCGTCGCGGCGCTGCAGCACGACCCCCGCGATGTCCATGTCGCCGAGGTTGGCCGACGGGGTGAAGCGCATCACCACCGGGCCGCCGACCGGCGCGCCGGTGATCGGGTTGTTCGGCAGGACGATGAGGCCGTTGAACCCGTCGGTCAGGTTGAAGGCGCGGGCGACCGTCGTCTGGATCAGCATCTCGTCGGAGTTGTAGATGTCCCAGTTGAGGCCGAGGAAGTCGGCGTCCTTGAGGCGATCGGCCGGCTGCTGCAACTGCTGGCCATTGCCGAAGCCGCTCTCGAAGCCGCGGCCATAGCACAGACGCAGCGTCGAAGTGTCGCTCAGGTGGTAGCCCGCGGTGATGCCGTCGAACTGGAAGTCGATCAGCGACCCCATCGGCGTGCCGCCGCGCATCTCGCCCTGGCGCAGGTTCATCGGCGGGCCGCCGGTCGAGGGCCGGCGGCCGATGGAGAGGTACAGCGCCGTGCCGCCGATGTTGTCCCAGTCGAAGTACGCCCGCTCGACGCGGAGGATGTCGGAGTTCGGGACGGTGCTGGTGTTGCCGTCGATGTCGAAGCTGTTCGACTGGCCGTTGAAGACCTGCACCGCGGTCGAGTCGCCCCACACCTTGTACATCGCCAGTCGCCCGGCGAACTTGACGTTGTCGGCGACGTCGGAATCGAAGTTGAAGCGCAGCCGGCTGGTGTAGAGGATCGAGTTGTTGACGTCGTAGCCCTTGGTGTACGCGGCGGGCATCAGCATCTGCATCAGCCCCGCCTGCATCTGCGGCGGGAAGCCGCCCATGTACTGCTTGAGCTGCGCGAACGTCAGGTTGCTGGTGAAGTAGAGATAGTCACCGTAGTGGCTGGCGACGAACTGGTTGACCTGGTCCAGGCCGGTCGGCAGCTGGCCGGTGGCGCCGTAGTAGAAGATCGTGTTGACCAGGCCAGCCTGCAGCTTCATCCCGTCGTAGTGGTCCGGGATCGAGGCCTGGATCGAGTGTGCCTCGAAGCGGTAGTCGCCCGAGAACCGCACCCGGTCGAGGGCGCTCTTGCGCTCGACCTTGTCGAGCCTCTTCTCGAGCTCGTTGATGTCCTTGCGCAACTGCTTGGCCTGGTCTTCAGGGGATTGCGCCTGGGCGTTCGCGAAAAGTGGCATGAGCACAAGCATGGCCAGCGAAACGAGAGTCTTTCTCACGGCAGTCCTCCTCCTCGATTTCGGTCTCGACCCGCTCATCCGCACGTCATCGGATGTTCGGAGTCGGCCGCATGGTCGATGGCAAACTTCTTGATCTTCTGCAGCATCTCTGGCGTGATCACCTCGAGCACCTTCTTGCCGCCGTGCGCGGGGTCGACCACGTTCTCGTGGCTCGGCACCAGCTTCTCCTTGAAGAAGCGCTCCCACTGATCCTGGATCAGGGTCATGGGCGTGACCTCGCCGTTGGGCGACTTCGCCGCGTGGCAGGGCTTGCAGTAGTCCTTGAACAGGACCCGCCCGTCGGGCTCC
>DAIDOU010000114.1 GCA_027458945.1 Acidobacteriota bacterium | reverse complement strand
GCGATCGTCCATGCGATGTGCGCGTCGGCCAGGTAGGCGAGCGCGTCGCCGGCGGTCGGATAGAGGTCGGGGCGCATGCGCGGGCCGGTGCGGGCCAGGGCGGCAAGGTATGCGTCGAGGGCGCGTCCGACCCCGGCGGCCGCCGGGTTCGCCGCGACGCGAGCGAGCACGGTGGCGAGCGGCGCGTTGTCGGCGGGCAGCTCCAAGCTCAGAGCGGGGAGCGCGGTCAACGGTGGAGCGCCGGGGCCGACCTCGACTCGGCCGCACGCCGCCGCGGCCAGCACGGCTGCGGCCGCCGCCGGGAAGCGGCGGCCGAGCGAACGTGGCGCTCGCGCTTTCGCCGTCACACCGGCATTGTAGCGTCGCGCGGCGGACCGGTTACCGGTGCGGGCGGCCCGCGGCGCGTGCCGGCGGGCGGGACTCGACGATGCGAGCCTGCGGCCTGGCCTCGAAGGTCCGAACCGGTTCCCGCGGCGCGAACTCCCGCGTCGGGCGCTCGAAGCGCGGCTGCGCGAACCGTTGCACCGGCTCCGAGAAACGCCGCACCGGTTCCGCGAAGCGCGGCGCCGGCTCTACGAAACGCGGCGCCGGCTCTACGAAGCGCGGCGCCGCCACCGACCGTCCGACGATGCGCTCCGGCGGCGCATACGACCTCGCGACTCGCGTCCCGGGCGCGCTGCCGCGGGCCGCCCACGGCTCGCTCTGCACCGTGGTTCGCCCCTGCCAGCGATCGACGTTGGCCGGCCGCCGCCAATTCGCCGAGTTGTTGTTGGGCGGCCGCGGCGCGGGAGGCGGCGAGACCCGCTCGATCGTCCGCGGGGCGGTGAACCTCTCCATCCGCGGCGGGCTGCCGAGGCTGCTGGGCGGCCGACTGTCGCCGGGGTTGAACCGATCGCGCCTGATGACCTCGCGGCGGATCGCCGGCGGGTTGTTGAAGCGATCGTTACGCGCACCCGGGGCGCCGAGCTCGCCGGGGTTGAACGTGCGCCCGCCGGGCATGCCGCTCCCGCCGCGGACGCCGCCGGCGTCGCGGCCAGTCCAGCGCTCGCCTCCGGCACCGCTCCCGGGCTGGACCGGGCGGAACCGCGTGATCGTCTCCCGCGTCCCGATGGCGACCTCGGCCGTGGTCCGTGGGCGGATCTCCGGCAACGGTGTCGCCGAGCGCACACCCGTTGTCGGCTCGCGACGGAACACCGAGGAGAGGTCGGGCACGGCACGGCTGCCGACGCCGGGCCGGAAGAACGACTCGATGGTGCGGTCGCCGAGCGTCCGGCCGGGCGTCTGGGTGATCAGCGGGCCCGAGCGGACGTAGCCCTCGACGCCGCGGTCGCCGCGCAGGAAGCGGCTGGGCTCGATGCGAACGCGGTCGATGTGCCGCGAGGCGAAGTCGCCCGAGGGGACGAACGTCCACGGCCGCGGATCGATGTCGCCCATTCGAACCCGCCCGGAGAAGTCGAAGCTGATGTCCCCCCAGCGTCCGGGCCGGGCCCCGCCCCGGCCGCCCCAGCAGTTGGGGCAGTTGTGGTAGTACCAGTAGTCGTAGTAGCCGCGCGGGCACCAGCCCACGTAGCCGGGGGTGTAGATCCAGTCAACCCACGCCGGACCCCACACGGAGTCCCAGCCCCACACCCAGCCGAAGCTGGCGTCGAGGTACCACGAGCCGTAGTGGAACGGGTACCAGCCCCAGGGCTCGTAGGAGATCCACGACCACCCCACCGGCGTCCAGTACCAGCGCCCGTTGGAGTAGGGGACCCAGCCGGCGCTCACCCGCGGCTGCCACATCCAGCTCGAGTAGGTCGGGACGTACACCCAGTTGCCGTACGCGCTCAAGACCCCGGCGTGCTCCGCCGCGCGGGAGTCGACGTACTGCGCCGTCGGCCCGGCCGGCATCTGACGGCGCTCCTGCACCCAGTTCCAGAAGTCGTCGCTCTGGGTCGAGAGCGCAGCCCGCTGCAGCTCGCCTTGCTGCCCGACGACGGCCTGCTCGCCGGCCCGCAGCATCACGGAGCCGACGCCGACCGGCAGCTCCGCGAAGCCGCTGTACGCCTGGACGCGGATCTGGTTGCCGTCGAGCTCGATGCGGTACAGGCCCGGGCGGCTCAGGTAGACGGTGCCGTTGGGGGTGTCGAAGCGCATCGGGCCGCTGCCGCCAGCGGTCTGGGGGATCTCGACCGCGGCCTCGCCGTCCGCGAGGTACAGCGCGGTGCGGCTGGAGGAGTCGTCACGCGACAGGGCGATCGCGTCGAAGTCCATGGTGGAGAACTCGTCGAGCCAGACCGTGCTGCCGTCGGCGAGCTGCACCTCGACGCGCGCCCCGCGCGAGCTGTCGAGACGGTCGCCGGCGAGGACCGGCATGTTGACGACGACGTCCATGCTCTCGCCCCCGTGCCCCGG
>DAIDOU010000113.1 GCA_027458945.1 Acidobacteriota bacterium | reverse complement strand
TTCGACAGCAAGGAGGTCAGCCGCCTCGGCAAGGTGGACAAGGGGAACGCGGTTACCGATTTCGACGACGAGGCCATCGAGCGCAAGATCACGATCGGTACCGCCATCGCGTTCGCTCACCACCGCGGGCACAAGCTCAACTTGATCGACACGCCGGGCTACGCCATCTTCACCACCGAGGCGGTCCAGGGGGTGAAGGTAGCGGAGGCGGCGCTCATGCTGGTCTCGGCGGTCGCCGGGCCCGAGGTGCAGACCGAGAAGCTCTGGAAGGTGTGCGCCACCACCGCGACGCCCGTGATCTTCGTCGCCAACAGCATGGACCGCGAGCGCGCCTCGGCCTCGCGCACGCTGCAACAGCTGCAGAAGAAGTTCGGGCGCGAGGTGTTGCCGATCCAGCTGCCGATCGGCGAGGAAACGAAGTTCTCCGGGATCGTCGACCTGGTTCGCGGCAAGGCGTACACGTTCGCCGCGGACGAGAGCGGCACCGTGCACGAGTCCGCCATCCCCGCCGAGTTGCAGGAGGAGGCGGCCCAGGCCCGCACCGCACTGATCGAGATGGTGGCCGAGCAGGACGAGGCGCTCCTGGAGAAGTTCTTCGCCGAGGGGACGCTCGCCGACGACGAGCTCATCGCCGGCCTCACCAAGGCGGTCGCGGCGCGCAAGATCTTCCCGGTTCTCTTCTGCTCGGCGGGGCGAAACCAGGGGGTGCAACCGATCATGGACGCACTCGCCGACCTGGTGCCCAACCCGCTGGCGACCGTGCTGGCGGCGAAGAACGTGGCCGGCGAGGCGGTCACCGTCGCCGCGACGACCGAGGGCACACCCGTGGCGTACGTGTTCAAGACGATCGCCGACCCCTACGCCGGGCGCATCTCGTTGCTCCGCGTCTTCTCGGGCTCGCTCGCCTCGGACGGTACGTACCACAACCGCCAGCGCGACGTCTCCGAACGCTTCGGCCCGGTGGCGTGGATGCAGGGCAAAGACCTGCTCCCGGTCGAGAAGCTCGTCGCCGGAGACGTCGGCGCCATCGCCAAGCTGAAGGAGACCCGCACCGGCGAGACGCTCACCAGCAAGGACGGGGCCGTCGTCGTGCCGCCGGTCCCGATCCCGGAGGCGGCGATCTCGTTCGCCATCGCGGCCAAGGCCAAAGGAGACGAGGACAAGATCGCCCAAGGACTCCTCAAGCTGCAAGACGAGGACCCCACGCTGCACATCGGCCGCGACCCGCAGACCAAGGAACAGTTGGTCGCCGGCGCCGGCCAGCTCCACGTCGAGATCGCGGTGGCGCGGCTGCGCAAGCGCTACAAGGTCGACGTGAGCCTGCAGCCGCCCAAGGTCCCCTACCGCGAGACGATCACCAGGACCGTCGAGATCACGGCCCGCCACAAGAAGCAAACCGGCGGACACGGGCAGTTCGCCGAGGCCAAGGTCCGCCTCGAGCCGCGTCCGCGCGGCGCCGGATACGAGTTCGTCGATAAGATCTTCGGCGGCTCGATCCCCAACAACTACCGTCCCTCGATCGACAAGGGGATCGTCGACGCGGCGGAGCGGGGCGCGATCTCCGGTAACCCGATGGTCGACTTCTCGGTGACGCTTCTCGACGGCAAGTTCCACCCGGTGGACTCCTCCGACATGGCGTTCCGTACCTGCGGGAGGAAGGCGTTCCGCGAGGGCGTGAAGCAAGCCGGGCCGACGATCCTCGAGCCGGTCATGCAGGTCGAGATCACGGCGCCGGACGAGTTCCTCGGGGACATCATGGGTGACCTCAACTCGCGCCGCGGGCGCGTGCAGGGCATGGAGCCCGCGGACGGCCAGACCGTGGTCAAGGCCCAGGTGCCGCTCGCGGAGATGCTCACCTACTCGCAGACGCTGCGCTCGATCACCGGCGGGCGCGGCGATTTCCACATGGAGTACTCGCACTACGACGAGGCGCCCCGCCAGATCCAGGAGAAGATCATCGCCGCCGCGACCGGCACCGAGTCCGAGGAGGAGGAGGAGTAGGGCCTCGCCTGCCGGGGTGCGCGCGCGGACGGGGCCCGTGCCCGGGGGCTTGACAACTGGTGAGGAGTGTGAGAGCTTGCGTATGTGAGTTTTTCGGCTGTCGCGGAGCAGTTCAAGGTCGAGGTTAACCCGCCGCAAGGGGCAGCGTCCTTGCGGCTTTTTGGCGTACGCCGGGACGCACCCGGCACAGCGAAGGGCGGCTTTCCAACGCCGCCAGCAACAAGGAGATAGCAGCATGGCGCAGGGAACTGTCAAGTGGTTCAACGATACCAAGGGCTTTGGCTTCATCACCCAGGAGGGCGGCGAGGACGTGTTCGTCCACTACACCGCCATCGCCGGCGAGGGCTTCCGCACGCTCAAGGAGGGTGCGCGGGTCGAGTTCGACGTCGTCCGCGGCCCCAAGGGCCTGCAGGCGGCCAACGTCCGCGCGATCTAACCGTCGGATCAGGCCAACAACCAGGGGCGGCGCTTCGGCGCCGCCCCATCGCTTTTCCCGCAGCCGGCGCTCACCGCGCCTTGACCGGGATCGGCAGCTCGATCTTGCTCCTCGGCGCCCCGAAGTACGGCCGGTAGCCGAGGTCGAGTTGCTCGTAGGGACCTTTCTGCAGGAGCTCGTCGAGCCCGACGATCGCCTCCTCGCGGGCGCCGAACGCCATCTCGTGGGTGCGCGACATCACGATCGCCTCCTTGGGGCAGGCGTCGACGCAGAACCCGCAGTAGACGCAGCGCAGCAGGTCGATGGTGAAGACCTTGGGGCGCTTCTCGTACTCGATCGAGGGGCTCGTGGGATCGTCCTCGGCCTCGATGTGGATGCACTGAGCCGGGCACGCCTCCTCGCACATGTAGCAGGCCACGCAGCGGGGAGAGCCGTCCGGTTTGGCGAGCAGGATGTGGCGCCCACGCAGGCGCTCGGAGTACTCCCGCTTGACCTCGGGCCACTCGACGGTCACCGTGTACTTGCGGGCGAAGAGGTTGCCGAGGAAGTGGCGCAGCGTCACGGCCAGGCCCTTGACCACCTCGACGAGATAGAAACGCTGCGTGAAGGTGAGGGGCCTGGGATCGCACACGACCACGTCGTCGCTCTTCATCGGTCGAGCTCCCCGGCGATCACGTTGAGGCTGCCCAGGATCGCCACTGCGTCCGCCACCATGTGGTCCTCGATCATGTGGGGATAGGCCTGGAAAATGGCGAAGCACGGCGGTCGGACCTTGATGCGGTACGGCTTGCCGCCGCCGTCCGAGACCACGTAGTACCCGAGCTCCCCGTTCGCCGCTTCCGTGAACCCGTACCCCTCCCCCGCCGGCACCTTCATTCCCTCCATGATCAGCTTGAAGTGCCAGATCAGCGACTCCATCTCGGTGTAGACCTCGGCCTTGGGCGGCAGGGCGACGTTGTGGTCGTCGAGGATGACCGGCCCCGCCTCGAGCCGCGCCAGTGCCTGCTCCACGAGCGCGAGCGACTGTTTCATCTCCTCGACCCGGACGAGGTAGCGGGCGTACGTGTCACCGCCGTGCGACACCGGCACCTTGAAGTCGTACGTCTCGTAGCCGAGGTACGGATACGCCTTGCGCACGTCGTACGCCACGCCGGTGGAGCGCAGGCACGGCCCCGTCCAGCCCCAGTCCACGGCCTCTTCGGCGGAGAGCTTGCCGACCCCCTCGGTGCGGTCGCGGAAGATCCGGTTGTTGGTGATCAGCGTCTCCATGTCGCCGATCAGCTTCGGAATGCGCCGCAGCAGGTAGCGCACCGAGTCGGCGAAGTCGTGCGGCACGTCGTGCGAGAGCCCCCCGATGCGGACGTACGACATCGTCAGGCGGCTGCCGCAGCACGCTTCCAGCAGTGAGTAGATCTCCTCGCGCGCCTCGTACATGTACAGGAACGGCGTCATCGCGCCGAGGTCGTTGAGGTTGGCCCCGATGTCCACGATGTGGTCCATGATCCGCGACAGCTCCGAGAGGATCAGCCGGATCGTCTGCGCCCGCGGCGGCGCCTCGACGCCGAGCATCTTCTCGACCGCGAGCGCGTACCCGACGCCGTTCATCATCGCCGAGCAGTAGTTGAGGCGATCGGTGTACGGGATCACCTGGTTCCAGGTGTGGCTCTCCGCCATCTTCTCGAAGCAGCGGTGGAGGTATCCGATCTCGACCTCGGCCCTGGTGATCAGCTCGCCGTCGAGCCTGACGACGGTCCGCAACGTGCCGTGAGTCGCGGGGTGCGACGGCCCGAGGTTGAGGACCTGGGTCTCGAAGTGGTCACCGTCCTCGACCCGCTCGGTCGCCCACGCCGGCAGCTCCTGCTCGGCCTCGCGCAGCAGCCAGCGCTGGCCGGCGTCGTAGTCCTTGCGCAGGGCGTGCCCCTGGAAGGCGCCGTGGCAGAGGATGCGCTTGAGGTTGGGGTGGCCCTCGAAGCGGATGCCGAACATGTCGAACGCCTCGCGCTCGAACCAATCGGCGGCCTTCCACACGCCGAATACGGACGGTACCACCGGGTCAGATTCGGGCACCGGCACCTTGAGACGGAGCCGGAACGGGTGCTGCAGCGAGGCCAGGTGGTAGACGACCTCGAAGCGCTCCGCGCGGCCGGGGTAGTCGGCGCCGCAGACGTCGAGCAGCAGCTTGCAGTCGAGCGCCGGGTCGGCCTTGAGCCGCCGCGCCAACTCGGGAAGCGCGCGCCGGTCCACGCGCAGCGTCAGCATGTCCCCGCCCGGCACCTCTTCGACGCTCCCAGCGGGAAACGCCTTGCGGATCGCCGCCATCCTCTCGTCGCGATCGCCCATGCCCACCCCCACCCGGCTCAGCGGCCGGCGGCCCTCGCCGCCGCCAGCGCTCGTTGATAGTGCGTCTCCCCGCGCGCGATCATCTCCTGCAGCTTGACGACCCCCTGCAGGAGCGCCTCGGGCGTCGGCGGACACCCCGGCACGTACACGTCCACGGGGATGAACTCGTCGATCCCCTGGACCACGTGGTACGCGCGGTAGAAACCGCCGGTGCAGGCGCACACGCCCATCGAGATGACGTACTTGGGCTCGGCCATCTGCTCGTAGATGCGCACCATCACGGGCGCCATCTTGTCGGTCACGGTCCCGGCGACGATCAACAGGTCCGACTGCCTCGGCGAGAAGCGGACGACCTCCGCCCCGAACCGGGAGATGTCGTAGTGGGACATCATGAACGACATGAACTCGATCGCGCAGCACGCCGTTCCGAACGGGAACGGCCACAGGCTGTTCTTGCGCGCGGCGTCGAGCAGCGCGTCCATCCTGGTCGTCAGGAACGCCGGATCTCCGTCCTTGAGGTGCGGCGCACGTGCGCTCGCGTTCCCCTGCACAGGCAATGTCGGCGTCTTTCCCGGATCGCCCATCGCACCCTCCCGTACACTCTGGCCAACCGCCGGCCCAGGCCCCCTGTTCCGCCGCGGACGGAGCACGTGCATTATACGTGCAATCACAGCTCAGCCGGCACCCACCGCGGGAGCCGGACGGCAGAACCTGGCGAGCACCCGGCGCACGAACTCCCGCGTCTCGCGGTAGGGAGGGACCCGGCCGCCCCTCGCCACGGTGGCGATGCCCGCGTTGTAGGCGGCGAGCGCGAGCGTCAGGTCGCCGAAGCGGTCGATCAGCATGCGCAGGTGGCGGCACCCCGCCCGCAGGTTGGCGGCCGGCTCGTACGGGCTCGCGATCCCCTGCTCGAGCCAGACCGAGGGCATCAGCTGCATCAGGCCGGCCGCGCCGACCGGCGACACGGCCCACGGTTTGAACGCCGACTCGGCGCCGACGACCGCCGCGACCAGCGCCGGAGCCAGGTTCGCCGCCCGGCTCGCCGCCTCGATCTCGGCCGCGAACGGCGTCCCCGCGGGCAGCGGCACCCGCGTGTACTCCGCGGCGCACGCCGGCGGCGGGATCGGCTCCGGCTTCGCCTCGATCTCGTCCGCGATCACCCGGTCGAGGCGGGTGAGCGGGACCTCGATCGAGCCGCCGTCGGGGAGGTCCAGGCGGATCCTCGACCCGCCCACGATCGTCGCCGATCGGATCTTGAGCAGCCGGCCGTCGACGAAGACCGCCAGGTACTGCGCCGCCGCCGGCCCCGCCGCCCCGGCCAGCAATGCGAGGCCGAGCACCGCGACCCGGAGGGCCCCGATCCGGGGCCGCCAGCGGGCGTCCGCTCCCGGCGCCTCGACGGCGGGCCCGAAGGCCCTCCTGCTCTCCTGCCGGTCGCCGTTCATGCGCGCGGGTGCTTGCTGTCGTAGAGCGAACGCAGGCGCTCGCGCGTGATGTGGGTGTAGATCTCGGTCGTCGAGATGTCGGCGTGGCCCAGCATCGCCTGCACGGCGCGCAGGTCGGCGCCGTGCTCGAGCAGGTGCGTCGCGAACGAGTGCCGGATCACGTGCGGCGACAGGTGGGTCGAGATCCCCGCCTTGCGGCCGTGCGCCTTGATCAGCTGCCAGAAACACTGCCGCGTCATCCCCTCGCCCCGGACCGTGAGGAAGAGCTCGTCGCGGTGCTTGCGGTCGAGCGCCGGCCGCGCCCCGTCCAGGTACCGGCCGAGCCACCCGCGCGCCGCCGAGCCAACCGGCACGACCCGCTCCTTGCCTCCCTTCCCCCAGACCCGCACGTAGCCGGGGTCGAGGCGCAACTGGCTCAGCGTCAAAGAGACCAGTTCCGAGACGCGCACGCCGGTGGCGTAGACGGTCTCGAGCATCGCCCGGTCGCGCAAGCCGAGCGGCCGACCCACGTCCGGCGCCGCGAGCAGCGCCTCGACCTCCTCCGAGGTGAGGAAGTACGGCAACGCCGGCATCACCTTGGGCGATTCGAGGTCCAGCGTCGGGTCGTGTGCGCAGGCGCCGCGCTCGACCATGTAGCGGTAAAAGCCGCGCAGCGCCGCCAGCGCCCGCGCCGCCGAGCGCGCCGCCAGGCCCCGCCCGCGCAGATCGGTCAGGTAACGCCTCAGGTCCGAGCGTTCGCACGCCTCGGCCTCCAGACCCCGGGTTGCCAGCCACCTCCCGAACGCCTCGAGGTCTCGGCGGTACGACGCGACAGAGTTCGACGCGAGTCCTCGCTCCACTAGCAAGACCGCCAGGTAGTCCGGCAGGACGGTGCGGCCGAAACGCGTGGCGGCGGGGACGCGCATACGCCGGGATTCTAGCCCCGCACCGCCCGCGGCGGCCGCCGTACCCGCACGCCCCTCACCGGTGGAACGTGCCGGAAGCGCTCGAGATCAAGCGTGCCGTCGAGCGCGAACGCCACGCCCTCCCGCTCGAGGAGCGCTCGCTGCAGGCCCGGGGGCATGTCCCCCCGCCGGTCGGTCGAGCAGCGTCCGGCGGCGTTCACCACCCGGTGCCAGGGGACATCGTCCGGGCAGCCGTGCATCGCCCAGCCGACCGCCTTCGGCGAGAGCACGCTTCCGAGCAGGCCGGCGATCTGCCCGTAGGTCATCACGCGCCCGCGCGGGATCGCCCGCACGACGGCGTAGACCGCCTCGAAGCCGCCCGCGGCCGGAGCCGAAACCTCGCCATGCACTCGGCCCGTCCCGGCCCCCACCCGGGGCCGCCGCGGGGCCGGCCCACCGGGGTCGCCCGAACCCTCGCCCGCCGTCCGGCTCGGGCCCCCGGCTGGACGGCGCACCGCTCTCAGCGCCCCGCCCGCGGCGCCGCGGCCGGCGGCGGACCGACGCGCTTCGGGAACCCCGCATCGTCCCTGACCGACTGCGCCTGCCGCAGGTGCCGGCGCTCGTGCGCAACCGCGACGAGGAAGAGTTCGTACAGGCTGGGCTTGTACAGCACCGAGCCGAACGCGCTCACCTTGGGCCGCCCGAGGTCGAGCCCGTTGCCGGCCCGCACCCGCTCCGCCAGCTGCGCGTTGAGGTCCAACAGCGCCGGGAGGACGACGCCGGCCGTCTGTTCCCCCTCCGAGACGTGCACGTTCTTCGCCCGGCGCCGGCTCCGGACCGGCGGCTCCGTGGCCTCGAGCAGCCGCCGCCCGAAGAAGCCGACCCGGGGGGGGCCCTGCCGGTACCACGCGCGGGCGCGCGCCTCGGCGAACGCGGCGTCGATCTTGGGGAGCAGCTCCGAACCGATGAGGTTGAGGTGCCCGAGACACTCCGCGATCGACCACCGGCCCGGGCCGGGAGACCAGTTGAACTGCTGCTCCGAAAGGTGGCCCACGAGCTGTTCGGCTTCGCGGCTGGCGTCCGCGAGCTGACGGATCAGGAGCTCGAGCTCCGGGTGCAGGGCACCCGGCGCGGCCGCCCCTTCCGCCGAGCCCGCCGGCCGGCTTCGCCGCCCGAACAGCTCCTCGAGATCTCCGCGCGATCCCTGGCTCACCATGCCGTCTCCCCCGGGGCCGTCGCGGCGCATCGCTCCGCCCCCGACCATCAGCCCCGTCTGGTCCTCACGCCGATCGGAACCCCCGCCGCACCGCCAGCTCGATCAAGCTGTCGCGATGCCGCTCGTCGGCCAGGTGCAGGGTGCCGAACACGCGCGCCACGTCGGGGTTCGCCTTCGCGATCGCGCGCCGCGCGTGCAGCTCGGCCACGCCGCCCTCGAACTGGATCGCGAGCACGAGTGCCTCCCGCAGCGAGAGCCGCCGTACGGACTCGAGCACCGTCTCGAGCTCGGCCACCTCGCGACCGAGCTCGTCGGGGTCGATATCGACCTCGCCGAACTCCGATCCGTTCTGGCGCGCCAGTCGGCGGAGGAACTGCACCTGCGACAGGTGCGAGCGTTCCTCGAAAGCCAACCTGGAGAACAACGACGACGCCTCCGTGTCCGCCGCGAACGCCTCGGCGAGCTCGCTGTAGATCTCCTTCATCAGACTTTCAGACTGCTCAAGCGGCCGCAGCACGCTCTGGATTTCCGCCAACCGACCTCCCATGCCGGCACCGGGCGACCGATCGCGATGGCAAGACCGTCCGGCCCTCACCCGCCCGGCCCCGGCCCCACGGATTCTAC
>DAIDOU010000112.1 GCA_027458945.1 Acidobacteriota bacterium | reverse complement strand
CGGCGAGGTCGTGTGGGTGTCGCTCGGGGACGGGACCACCTCCCAGGGCGAGTTCTGGGAGTCGCTCAACACCGCGTGCAACGCGCGGCTCCCGGTGCTCTACGTCATCGAGGACAACGGCTACGCGATCTCGGTCCCCGTCGACGCGCAGATGCCGGGCGGGTCGATCTCGAAGCTCGTGACCGGGTTCCCGGGCCTGGCCGTGTACGAGGTGGACGGGTGCGACCTCATCGAGTCGTACCGCGTGGCTGGCGAGGCGGTGGCGAGGGTGAGGGCGGGGGAGGGGCCGGCGCTCGTCCACGCCCACGTGGTGCGGCCGTACTCGCACTCGCTCTCCGACGACGAGCGCCTCTACAAGCCGGCAACCGAACGCGAGCGCGAGGCCGAGCGCGACCCGATCCGGCTGACGGCGCGGTTGCTGACGGAGCACTACGGCGTGACCGGCGAGGAGCTCGCGCGCATCGACGCCGACGTGCAGGCCGAGGTCAACGAGGCCGCGGGACGGGCGCTCGCCGAGCCGCAGCCGGATCCCGCGAGCTGGGCCGACTGGATCTACTCGCCCGATGTCGACCCGACGTCGGCGCGCTTCGCGACGCCGCCAGCGGCGGGAGACGCGTCGCCGAAGACCATGGTCGACCTGCTCAACGCCTGCCTGCGCGACGAGATGGCCCGCGACGAGCGCATCGTCGTCTTCGGCGAGGACGTCGCCGACGCGTCGCACGAGCAGGCGCTCGCCGAGGTCAAGGGCAAGGGCGGCGTGTTCAAGGTCACGTTCGGCCTGCAGCGACTGTACGGCGGGCGCCGGGTGTTTAACTCGCCGCTCGCTGAGGCGAACATCGTCGGCCGCGCGGTGGGGATGGCGATGCGCGGCCTCAAGCCGGTGGTGGAGATCCAGTTCCTCGACTACATCTGGCCGGCGTTCATGCAGATCCGCGACGAGCTCGCGAACGTGCGCTGGCGCTCCGGCGGCGCGTGGAGCGCCCCGGTCGTGATCCGGGTGCCGTCGGGCGGTTACCTCAAGGGGGGCGGGCCGTACCACTCGCAGTCGGGCGAGGTGTTGTTCACCCACATCCCGGGCCTGCGCGTCGTGATGCCCGCCAACGCCCTCGACGCCAACGGCCTGCTGCGCACCGCGATCCGCTGCGACGACCCGGTCATCTTCCTCGAGCACAAGCACCTCTACCGGCAAACGCACAACAAGGGCGCGTACCCGGGCCCCGAGTACATGGTCCCGTTCGGCAAGGCGGCGACCGTGCGCGAGGGGCGGGACCTGACCGTGATCACGTACGGGGCCACCGTCGTGCGCTCGCTGCAGGCGGCCAAGCGCCTCGCCGACACCGGCGGCGGCGACGTCGAGGTCATCGACCTGCGCAGCCTGGCGCCGTACGACTGGGAGGCGGTGTCCGCCTCGGTGCGCAAGACCGGCCGGGCGCTCGTGGTGCACGAGGACTGCCTCTCGTTCGGCTACGGCGCCGAGATCGCGGCGCGCATCGCCGACGAGCTCTTCCTCGAGCTCGACGCGCCGGTGCGACGCCTGGCCGGCAAGGACACCTTCGTCGCTTACGCCCCGGTGCTCGAGGACGTGATCCTGCCGCAGGTGGAGACGATCCTCGCCGCCATGAAGCAGCTCCTCGCCTACTGACGGCCGGGCCCCGCGCCCCGGAGAGGCGGTGAAAGGTCAAAGGGGAGAGGGGAGAGGAACGACACGAGACCTGCTGCACCTTTCCTTTGCCCTTCACCCGATCCCTTTTGACCTCTTCCCTGCCACTCGGCCTCTCCGGGGCTCGCGGGCCTGTCTTGCGGGGGTTCCTGTAGACTCTCGGCGGAGTGGAGGGGACGTTGGGAACCTACCGGATCGCCAGGCGGTTCGAGATCGAGTCGGGGCACCGGCTGTCGAAGCACCCGGAGAAGTGCCGGTTCCCGCACGGGCACACGCGCCGGATCGAGGTCGTGCTGCGGGCCGACGCGCTCGACGCCAACGACATGGTGTGCGACTACAAGGCGCTCAAGACCGTGGTCGAGCAGGAGCTGGAGCGCTTCGACCACGCGATGCTGCTCGCGGCCACCGACCCGCTCAAGGACGCCTTCGCCCCGTTCGCCGAGCGCGTCGTGCTGCTCGAGGACGGCGACCCGACGACCGAGGTGCTCGCTCGCCATCTCTTCCGTGCGATCGCCGCCGCGTTCCGTCCCGGGATGGCGGTCCGGGCTCCCGGCGGGGCGACCTACCGCGTCCCGGCGACGGTTCGGCTCGAGTCGGTCCGCGTCTGGGAGACGCCCCACACCTGGGGGGAGTACCGCGAGGAGGGCGGAGCCGAAGAGCGCGCGGCGGGGACCGGGGAATGAACGAGGGCGGCGCCGCGAGGTGGCGCGCCCTGCCTGCCGAGATCGGCGCGGGCGAGCTGGCGGCGTGGTGTCCGGCGATCCAGCCGCCGGTGGCGGTCACCGGCGCGACGGGGTTCATCGGCAGCCACGCCGTCGTGGCGCTGCTCGACGGTGGCATCCGACCGCGGCTGCTGGCGCGAGATCCCGCCCGGCTCTCCGACCGGGCTCGGGCCGAGGGCGAGGTCGTCACCGGCGGCCTCGACGACGCCGGCGCGCTCGCCGAACTCGTGGCCGGTTGCGGCACCGTGGTGCACCTGGCCGGCGTGGTCCGGGCGCCGAGCGCCGCGCGCTTCGACCGTGGCAACCGGGTCGGGACCGCCAACCTGGTCGCGGCGCTCGCCGCCCGGGCGCCGGGGGCGCGCCTGGTCCACGTCTCGTCGCTCGCGGCCGCCGGCCCGAGCGCCGATCCGGCCGGCTCGGCGCCCGAGGATGAGCCCCACCCGATTTCGGCGTACGGGCGCTCGAAGCTCGCCGGCGAGGCCGCGGCCCGAGCGCACCCCGGCCCGTGGGTGGTCGTGCGCCCGCCCGCGGTGTACGGCCCGCGCGACATCGACGTGCTGCACTTCTTCCGCATGGCCGCGCGCGGCCTGGTGACGATCCCGGCCGGCGAGCGTTGGGTGAGCGTGGCGTTC
>DAIDOU010000111.1 GCA_027458945.1 Acidobacteriota bacterium | reverse complement strand
GGGTTTCTGAGCGTCCTCCTGCGGCCGTTCGTGACGGGGTTGCTATGGATCCTGCTGTCATAGCCGGCGAGCCGCAACCGCGGCCGTCCGTCGTGCTGGACGTGTTCGAGGGTCCGCTCGACCTGCTCCTGCACCTGGTGCGCGAGGAGAAGGTCTCGATCTGGGAGATCCCGATCGTCCGCATCTGCGACCAGTACCACGAGGCGCTGGGGCGGATGGAGCGGCTCGACCTCGAGATCGCGGGCGAGTACCTCGTCTACGCGGCCTGGCTGCTCCTCATCAAGTCGCGGATGCTGCTGCCTCGTCACGAGGGGGAGGAGAAAGACCCGCGCCAGGAGCTCGTCGAGCGCCTCGTCGAGTACGAGAAGGTGAAGGTCGCAGCCGCCGAGCTGGCCGGCCTCGCGGAGCTGCGCCGCGGCGTCGAGGCGGTGCGTTGCGCCGCGCCGGATGCGCCGGTTGAAGTCGAGTTGGACCTCGAGGAGGTCGACGTGCTGGCGCTCGCCGGCGCGCTCCGTGCGGTGATGGCGCGTCACCTGCGCGAGCATCCGGCGGCGATGGAGCTCGCCCCGATCCGCTTCTCGGTGCGGGAGAAGATCGTGGAGCTGTTCGACCTGATCACCCGGCAGCGCAGCTTCCCGTTGCTCTCCCACCTCCTGACGCGCCCCGACCGGCTCGAGGGCGTGACGTTCCTGCTCGCGGCGCTCGAGCTGGTGCGCCTCGGGACCGCGACCGCTCACCAGAGGGCCCCGTTCGCCGAGATCTACCTGACGCCGACCGGCGTCGCGCTGCCGATGGACGCTCTCGTCGATGGCTGAGGTCGCGAGCCTCGCCGCGGTGGTCGAGGCCGTGCTCGCCGTGGCCGGCGAACCGGTCACGATCGAGGCGCTGCTAGCGGTGGCGGGGGAGGGTACGGATCGCGCGCAGGTCGAGGCGGCGATCGAGCTGCTCCGCCGCCGGCACCAGCAGGAGGGGAGCGGCCTGCAGGTCGAGTCGGTGGGCGGGGGATGGCGGCTGGCGACGCGGCCCGAGCACGAGGGAGCGCTGCGCGAGTACCTCGGGTATCGCTCCCGGGCGCGGTTGTCACAGGCGGCCCTCGAGACCCTGGCGATCGTGGCGTATCGCCAGCCGATCACGTTGCCGGAGATCAACTTCCTGCGCGGCGTCAACTCCGCGGGGGTGGTGAGGACGTTGGTGGAGCGCAAGCTCGTGGCGGCGGCGGGGCGCAAGCAGGTCGTCGGGACGCCGCTGCTGTACCGGACGAGCAAGGAGTTCCTGGTACACTTCGGCTTGCCCGACCTCGCGGCGTTGCCGACGCCGGAGGAGGCGGAGCAGGTGTCCGGGGACGGGGCCAGTGAAGCCTGAGCGAATCCAGAAGTTGATCGCCCGCGCCGGCGTGTGCTCCCGCCGCGACGCCGAGGAGCGCATCCGCGAGGGACGGGTCACGATCAACGGCCGGCGCGCCGAGCTCGGCGACCAGGCCGACCCCGGGAGCGACTCGATCAAGATCGACGGCAAGCGTCTGCGGCCGGCGCCGCCGGCGCGCTACATCCTGCTCTACAAGCCGGCCAGCGTGGTCACGACGACGGAGGACCCCGAGGGGCGCACGACCGTGCTCGACGTCCTCGGGGGCAAGGTCGGCGAGCGGGTGTTCCCGGTCGGGCGCCTCGATTACGGCTCGGAGGGCCTGGTCATCCTCACCAACGACGGGGAGTTCGCGCTGCGGGTGGCCCACCCGCGCTACGGCGTGATGCGCGAGTACCTGGCGAAGGTGAAGGGCGTGCCCGACGACGGCGACCGCGGCAAGCTGGCGCGCGGGACGCCGATCGAGGGCCAGCGCGTGGTCCCGCACGAGGTCGCGCTGGTGCGGCCGACGGCGACCGGGGCGAACTCGTGGTGGCGCGTCGTGGTCGGGGAGGGGAAGACCCACGAAGTGAGGGAGATGTTCGCGCGGATCGGACACCCGGTGCAGCGGTTGTTGCGGGTCGCGATCGGCGGGGTGCGCGACGCCGCCCTCAAGCCCGGGGCGTGGCGCGAGCTGACGGAAGCCGAGATCGAAGGGCTTCGCCGCGGGGGACGGCGGGTCGGGAGAGGTGACGATGCGTCGACCACAGGTGCCGGAGTACATCCGCAAGCTGGGCGTCTACGTCCCGGGACGGCCGATCGAAGAGGTCCAGCGCGAGCTGGGAGTGAGCGACATCGTCAAG
>DAIDOU010000110.1 GCA_027458945.1 Acidobacteriota bacterium | reverse complement strand
GCCAAGCTCAAGGTCGAGCGCAACCTCGAGCGGCGCGCCTTCTACCGCGAGCGGGTCAAGCGCTACAAGGCGGAGCTCGCGGCGCTCGAGCAGCGGTTCGGCGTGGCGTACGAGGAGCTCCGCCGCGTCCTCGGCGAGGTCCGGCAGGGCGAGGCCGAGACCGACGGCGCCAAACAGGAACTCATCGTCGCCAACCTGCGGCTCGTCGTCTCGATCGCCAAGAAGTACACCAACCGCGGCCTGCAGTTCCTCGACCTCATCCAGGAGGGCAACATCGGTCTGATGAAGGCGGTGGACAAATTCGAGTACCGCCGCGGCTACAAGTTCTCCACCTACGCAACGTGGTGGATTCGCCAGGCGATCACGCGCGCGATCGCCGACCAGGCGCGCACCATCCGCATCCCGGTGCACATGATCGAGACGATCAACAAGCTGACCCGCACGCAGCGGCAGTTGGTCCAGGAACTCGGGCGCGAGCCCACCGCCGAGGAGGTCGCCGAGAAGATGGAGATCCCGGTGACCAAGGTCCGCAAGATCATGAAGATCGCGCAGGAACCGATCTCCCTCGAGACGCCGATCGGCGAGGAGGAAGACTCGCACCTCGGCGACTTCGTCGAGGACCGCTCCGCGGTGTCGCCGATCGACGCGGTGATCGCGGCGTCGCTGAAGACCCAGGCCGAGGGGGTGCTGCGCACCCTCACCCCGCGCGAGGCCGAGGTCCTGCGCCGCCGTTTCGGCATCGGGGACGGCACCGAGCACACGCTCGAGGAGGTCGGCAAGGCGTTCAACGTGACGCGCGAGCGCATCCGTCAGATCGAGTCGAAGGCGCTGCGCAAGCTGCGTCACCCGACCCGCGCCAAGCTCCTGAAGCCGTACCTCGACATGATCGGCTGAGAGGCCGGGGCCCGGTCCGCGGGCACCGGACGACGCGGTCCGTGGTCCGTGGAAACGGGTCAGGGGAAGAGAGAAGACACGAGAGCCGAGGCACAGCGGACCTCGTCTCCCCTCTCTCCTCTTCCTTCTCACTTCGTGCCTTTCGCGCTGCCCTCACCCCCGCAACTCTCAACGCCTCACGCGCTCGGCCCGGTGCCCGGACCCCGTTCCTCCGGTCCCCTGGGCCCTGGGCCCGCTCCTCCCGGTTGCGCCAAGTCTCGATCGCGCCTAGAATTCGGCCCGCTGGGTCCATAGCTCAGCGGTCAGAGCTGCCGGCTCATAACCGGTTGGTCCCAGGTTCGAATCCTGGTGGACCCACCACGCACCACGAGAGCTTGCGGCCTGCCGCCCCGGCCAGGCCGGGCGCACGGTGCTTGACATACGGGAGGGGCGTTGACGGCGAGGGACCAACTGACAGGATACGTGGCGCTGCAGCGGCTGCTCGACCGTCGCGCGGCGCTCAAGCGGGAGCTGGACACGCCCCCGGAGGCGCTGGCCGCGCTGCGAACGCAGTTCGCCGAGCGGCACGAACAGCTCGCGGCCGCCCGCGCGCGGCGGGAGGAGCTGGCGGCGGAGCAGGCGACGCTGCAGCGCGAGGCCGAGGCGTTGGCCGAGGAGCGCGAGCACTTCCGCAAGCAGAAGAGTCAGGTCACCAACGTGAAGCAGCTCTCGGCGGTGGTCTCGGAGCTCGACCACGTCGAGACGCAGTACAAGGCCAAGGAGGACCGCCTGCTCGAGATCCTGCAGGGGCTCGAGGCGGCCGAGGCGGCGATCGCCACCCTGGGGGCGGAGAGCCCCGAGGAGCGGGCGCTGCGCGAGCAGGCCGAGGCGGCGTGGGAGCAGCGCCGCCAAGCGAGCGCGGGCGAGCTCTCGGCGCTCGAGAACGAGCTGCGCTCCGTGCAAGCGCAGCTCGGCAAGGCGGCGATGGACCGCTTCCGCAAGCTGTGGTCCTCGCGCAAGCCGAACGCGGTCGTGGCAATGGACGGGACCGCGTGCTCGGCGTGCCACGGCGACCTGCGCCCGTCGCTGGTGCAGCTCGTGCGGCAGGCCGAGGAGCTGCAGTTCTGCGACCACTGCCGCCGGTTGCTCTACGACCCGGAGCAGTTCCAGCCGCCCGCATGAGCGCCCCCCTGGCCGCCGCGGTCGCGATCGACGG
>DAIDOU010000109.1 GCA_027458945.1 Acidobacteriota bacterium | reverse complement strand
TCCCGCCGCCGCGAGGAGCTCGCCCAGCTCCTCCTTGGTGGTGCGGAAGCTCAGGTTCCCGACGAAGATCTTGGCTGGAATGGCTCGTCTCCTTCTGTCGTGCCCATGCGTTCACGGCGCCCCGGCACAACGGCCGGGACTGGCATTGTACAGCGAGTTTCGGCGACTGCACACTGTCCGGGCGCGGATCGGCCCGCTCGTGGTCGCTGCGGCGGCCTGGCCCGGGTCCCGGAGCGCCAGCGCCCGGTTGCGAGAATTGGCTGGTATTGGATGGCCAACATTGGCGGTTGCATGCCTCCAATCCTGGGGTAGGATCGAAAAGGTCCGGTCCAATTCCTGGACGAACGGACGGCGAAGGGAGCGCGGCGGTGGACATCCGGATCGACAGGGAGTCCGCGGTTCCGATCTACCTCCAGATCAGCTCGGCGATCCGGGAGCTGATCCTGTCCGGCACGCTCCCGGAAGGGTTCCGCCTCCCGCCCGAGCGCCGGCTCGCCGCAGCGCTGGGCGTCAACCGCAGCACCGTGCTCTCCGCCTACCACGAGCTCAAGGCCGGTGCGCTGGTCGACGCCCACGTCGGGCGGGGAACCTCCGTGGCGCCGAGGCCCGGAGCGGCCGCGCGGGTCGGCGCGGTGCGCCCGCTCCCGTGGCGCCAGTTCGTTCGCGACGGCGCCATGGAGATGCAGGACCCGCTCCTGCGTGACCTGCTCGCGCTGGCGGAGCGCCAGGACGTGACCACGTTCTCGGTCGGCCTGCCGGCCGCCGAGCTGCTCCCCCTCGACGCCGTCCGCGCCGTGGTCGAGGAGTTGGCCGGCACCGTGGGTCCGCAGATGCTCCTGCACAGCCCTACCGAGGGCGTGACCCAGTTCCGCGAGGCGCTCGGCGAGCTGATGACCGCGCGCGGCATCCAGCGATCGGCGGCCGAGGTGCTGGTCACCTCCGGCTCGCAACAGGGGCTCGACCTGGCGGCGCGCGTGTTCCTCTCCCCCGGAGACGCCGTCGTCGTCGAGGAGCCGTCGTTCTTCGGCGCGATCCAGGTGTTCCGACGCGCCCAGGCGCGCCTGCTCGGCGTTCCGGCCGACCGTGACGGGATGCGCACCGACGTGCTCGAAGCGCTGCTCGCCCGCCAGCGGCCGAAGCTGATCTACACCCTCCCGACGTTCCAGAACCCCTCCGGGGCGGTCATGAGCCTCGAGCGGCGCCACCACTTGCTCGAGCTCGCGTATCGCTTCCAGGTGCCGGTGCTCGAGGACGATCCCTACTACGACCTGCGCTACGAGGGCGAAGCCGTTCCGCCGCTCGCGGCGCTCGACCCGCACGGGTACGTGATCTACCTCTCGTCGTTCTCGAAGGTGCTCTTCCCCGGGCTCCGCGTCGGCTGGCTGGCCGGGGCGCGGCCGGCGGTGCGGCAGCTGGCGCTGGCGAAGCAGGCGATGGACCTCCACTCGTCGACCGCGGGCCAGTTCCTGCTCGATCGCCTCGTCCGAGGCGACCGCTGGCAGAAGCATCTGGAGACGGTGCGCTCGGAGTACGCCCGCAGGCGCGATGCGATGCACACGGCGCTCGCCGAGGAGGCGCCGGCCGGCGTGAGCTGGACCCGGCCACAAGGCGGCTTCTACTTCTGGTGCCGGTTTCCGGACCACGTCCGCCAGTCGCAGCTGCTGGCGCGCGCCGCCCAGCAGCGCGTGTCGTACCTCCCGGGCGATGCCTGCTTCCCCGATGAGCCGCCGGCGAACCACCTGCGGCTCAACTTCACCTTTCCGCCGCCCGAGGAGATCCGCCCCGGCGTCGCGCGCCTGATGACGGCGCTGCGGGCGTCGGCGCGCAAACCGGACGGCGACCGGCGCCGGGGGGAGGCGACCCCGCCGATCGTGTGACGTTCGCGACCGCCGCGGCGACGCCGCGGCGCGGCAAGGAGGTTCGAATGGCCGTTCGTTTCGCCCGGAGGATGAACGAAATCAGGGCCTCGGAGATCCGAGAGATCCTCAAGCTCACGCAACGTCCCGAGGTGATCTCGTTCGCCGGCGGGCTCCCGGCGCCGGAGACGTTCCCGGCCGCGGAGCTGGCGGCGGTCACCGCCAAGCTCCTCTCCGAGTCGGGGGCGCAGGCGCTCCAGTACTCCACCACCGAGGGGTACCCGCCGCTGCGGCGATGGATCGCGGCCCACATGAACGAGACGCTGGCCACGGCCGTGACCGCCGACGAGGTGCTCGTCACCAGCGGGTCGCAGCAGGGCCTCGACCTCACCGGGAAGATCTTCCTCGACGAGGGCGACGTGGTGCTTTGCGAGAGCCCGACCTACCTGGGCGCGATCAACGCGCTGCGCGCCTACCAGCCGCGCTTCGTCGAAGTGCCGACCGACGACGACGGCATGATCCCCGAGACGCTCGAGACGATCCTCGAGCGCGAACCGCGGGCCGCCTTCATCTACGTGATCCCCGAGTTCCAGAACCCCACCGGCCGGACGTGGTCGCTCCCCAGGCGGCAGGCGCTCCTCGCCGCCGCGCGCCGCCGGCAGGTCCCCGTCGTCGAAGACTCGCCGTACGCCGAGATCCGGTACGAGGGTTCGCCCGTGCCTTCGGTGAAGTCGCTCGACACCGAAGGGCTCGTCGTGTTCCTCGGGACGTTCTCCAAGGTGTTCTGCCCGGGCATGCGCATCGGCTGGACCGCGGCGGCCCGCCCGCTACTGGAGAAGTACGTCCTCGCGAAGCAGGGCGCCGACCTGCAGACCTCGACGCTGGCGCAGATGCAGATCGCGCGATACCTCCAGGACTACGACCTCGGCGCCAACATCAAGCGCGCGCGCGCCATCTACGGCGCTCGCCGCGCGGCGATGATCCGGGCGCTGGAGCGCGAGATGCCGGCCGGGGTCCGCTTCACCCGACCGGCCGGGGGGCTCTTCCTCTGGGTCGAGCTCCCCGCGGGGGTCGACGCGCGCGAGCTGCTCGTCGCCTGCATCGAGCACGACGTCGCGTTCGTGCCCGGCGGCTCGTTCTTCCCCAACCGCGGGCACGAGAACACGATGCGGCTCAACTTCTCGATCATGCCGCCGGAGCGCATCGACGAGGGGGTGCGGCGGCTCGGCGCCGTGCTGCGGGATTTCGTCGGCCGCAACGAGGGCGCGGCGTGCCGTAGCGCAGGTGCCGCCGCAAGCTAGGGCGTCTAAGGGACGGCGGGACCGTCCGCGACGGGTGAGGTGACCATGGGCGTCAGGGCGTTCAAGGTTGACTCGTTCACGGCCGAGCCGTTCGCCGGCAACCCGGCCGGCGTCTGCCTCCTCAGCGAGGCCCGCGAGGAGCGGTGGATGCAGGCGGTGGCGCGCGAGATGAACCTCTCCGAGACCGCGTTCCTGCTGCGCGACGGTGCCGGGTTCAACCTGCGCTGGTTCACGCCCGCGGTCGAGGTGGCGCTGTGCGGACACGCGACGCTCGCTGCCGCGCACGTGCTGTGGCAGGAGGGCCTCCTGGCGCCCGGCGAAACCGCCCGCTTCGCGACGGCCAGCGGCGAGCTGCGGGCGTCGCGCCGCGGCGACCTCATCGAGCTCGACTTCCCCGCCAAGCCCGAGATGCAGGCCGAACCGCCGCACACCCTGCTCGAGGCGCTCGGCGTCGCGCCCAGCTACAGCGGGCGCAACGTCTTCGACTACCTGCTCCTGCTCGACAGCGAGGCGGCCGTTCGCGCGGTCAAGCCCGACTTCGCGCGGTTGTGCGGCGTGACGGTCCGCGGGGTGATCGTCACCGCGCCCGCGAGCACACCGGGCTACGACTTCGTCTCACGCTTCTTCGCCCCCGCCGTCGGTGTGGACGAGGACCCGGTGACCGGCTCGGCGCACTGCTGCCTCGGTCCGTTCTGGGCCGGCCGGGTCGGCAAGACCGAGCTCTCCGCCTACCAGGCGTCGGCGCGCGGCGGCGAACTGCGAGTCCGCGTCGCCGGCGATCGCGTGTTCCTGGGCGGGCGCGCGGTCACCGTCATGCGCGGCGAGCTGGCGGTCTGAAACCGGGCCAGACGCGAGACGGCCCCCGGGGCGCGAGGCTCCGGGGGCCGCTGTCGCTGGCGAGCGAGGCTCTACGCCAGTTCCTTGAGCGTCTCGGAGAGCAGGCGGTAGAACCGGCCGACCGTCGAGATCTGCACGCGCTCGTCGGGGGAGTGCGGCGACTCGATCTGCGGCCCCATCGAAACCATGTCCATCCCCGGGTACTTCTCTCCGATCAGCCCGCACTCGAGGCCCGCGTGGATCGCCTTCACCGCCGGCTTGTCTCCGAACTCACGCTCGTACACCGCGAGGGCGCGGTTGAGCACGATCGAGTTCGGGTTCGGCTTCCACCCGGGGTAGCCCTCGAGGTGCTCGACCTCGGCGCCGCCGAGTCGGAACGCGGCCCCGACCTGTTCGGTCGTGGCCGCCAGCGACGGCATCACGGACGAGCGGCTGGAGGTCACGACGCTGACGGCGTTCCCTTCCGTGGTGACGACGGCGAGGTTGTTCGAGGTCTCCACCAGCCCGGGCACCGCGCGGCTCATCGCCAGCACCCCGTGCGGGCACGCGAGCAGGGCGTCGAGGAGGCGTTCGTTGTCGAACCTGATGAACACCTTGCGGTTCTCGGGCAGCTCCGCGAGAGTGGCGCACTCGAGGCGCTGGCCCGGGTCGATCTCGCCGAACTCTTCCTTCAGGACCCGCGCGGCCTCGTTGACCGTCGCCCGCAGCGCCCCCTCGCTCGAGGTGGCGACCCGCACCACCGCGTCCGCCTCGCGCGGGATCGCGTTGTGCTTGCTGCCCCCCGCGATCGACACGATCCCGAACTCGATCCCGGCCCGGCGCACCGCGGCCAGGGTGCGAACGAGGAACTTGAGCGCGTTGCCGCGGTTCTCGTGGATGTCCACGCCGGAGTGGCCGCCGCGCAGGCCGCGCACCGAAATGCGCACGGGCACCGTCGACGCCAGCGCGTCCTCGCGGGTGACCGTAAACGCCGCGTGGGTGTCCGCGCCGCCCGCGCACCCGATGTAGAGCGCCGCGTCCTCCTCGGTGTCGAGGTTGATCAAGGTGCGCCCGGACAGCAACCCGGGGTCGAGCTGCGTCGCACCGGTCAGACCGGTTTCCTCGTCCACGGTGAACAGCAGCTCGAGCGGCCCGTGCACGACGGCGGGGTCCTCGGCCACCGCCATCGCGGTGGCGACGCCGATGCCGTTATCGGCGCCCAGCGTGGTGCCGGTCGCATAGACGTAGTCGCCGACCACCCGCGCCTGGATCGCGTCCTTCTCGAAGTCGAACGTCACGTCCGAGTTCTTCTCGGGCACCATGTCGAGGTGGCCCTGCAACACGATCACCGGCGCTTTCTCGTGCCCCGGCGTCGCCGGCACCTTGACAAGGACGTTGCCGGTGGCGTCACGCCCGGTCGCGAGACCGACCGACTTTCCCCAGCCGACGACGTGCTCGGCGATCCGCTCCTCGTGCTTGGACGGGCGCGGTACCTGACGGATGGCATCGAAGTGCTTCCAGACCAGGCGTGGTTCAAGTTTGTCCAGTGGGCTCGACACGTGGCACCTTCCTTTCGGGTCTCGGCCGCGCTGCCGCCGGACGCCCCGGCATTCTACCCCGCGGCGCCGCCTCGGAGGACTCGGCGGGGGCTCACCGCCCCGCCACGGCCCGACTCAGCGCATCACCTCGAGGATCCCGTCCTCTTCCATGTAGACGGAGTCGATGAACCGCACGGTGCGGGTGGCCAGCGACATGATCACCGAGGACACCCGCACCCCGCCTCCGAACAGGCGCACCCCTTCGAGCAGGTCGCCCTTGGTCACGCCGGATGCGACGAACAAGGCGTCGTCCGCGGACGCCAGCTCTCTCTCGGTGTAGACGTGGTCGTAGTCGGTGATCCCGATCTCGTCGAGGCGGCGCCGGTGCCAGTCCTCGAGCACCACCAGACGCCCGTACATCTCGCCGTGCAGGCAACGGATCGCTGCGGCCGTGATCACGCCCTCGGGCGCGCCGCCGATCCCCATCAGGGCGTGGATCCCGGTGCCGCGGATGGCGGTCGACATCCCGCCGGAGAGGTCGCCGTCCGAGATCAGCTTGACCCTGGCGCCGGCGGCTCGGATCTCGGAGATCAGCTGCTCGTGCCGCGCGCGTTCGAGCACGACGACGGTGAGGTCCTCGACGTCGCGCTCGAACGCCTTGGCGATGTTCGCCAGGTTGTCCTTCACCGGGGCGTCGATGTCGATGCAGCCGCGCGCCGTCGGCCCGACGACGATCTTCTGCATGTAGATGTCGGGCGCGTACAGGAGCCCGCCCTTGCTCGCGGCTGCGAGCACCGCGATCGCGTTGTTCGACCCCGTCGCGCACAGGTTCGTCCCCTCGAGCGGATCCACCGCGATGTCGATCTCGGGATAGCCGAGGGCGCCGTCCTTGTCGGCGCCGACCTTCTCGCCGACGTAGAGCATCGGGGCCTTGTCGCGCTCCCCCTCGCCGATCACGATCTGACCGTTGATCGCCAGGGTGTCCATCTCGTGGCGCATCGCCTCGACGGCGATCCGGTCCGAGTGCTTGCGATCGCCGTAGCCCATCGTGCGCGCGGCGGCGATGGCGGCGCGTTCGGTGACGCGCAGGAAATCTGGCTCGAGGTTGACGTCCATGGGGGGATCCTCCCTGCCCTGTGGTCCCTGGCTACGCTTCGAATTCTACGCCCGGCGTCCGAAGTTGAACAGGGGGAAAGAGAAGGGAAGAGAAAGAAGAAAGACGGGGAAACGTGGCTCCGTCTTCCGTGGTCTGCCTTCCTTCATCCCTCTACCTTCTACGACCTTCTATCTTCTTCCCGCCGCTCGTCACCGCTGCGGCCGCACCTGCAGCCGATCGCGGACTTCCCTCACGCCCGACGTGCCCTTGGCGATGGTCAGCGCCAGCCGCTCGCGGGCCGCGTCCGGCACGGTGCCGGAGAGGCTCACCGCGCCGCCGGCCGCCTCGACGTCGATCGTGAACGCGACCTTGCCGAGCTGCTCGAGCAGTCCGGCCTTGACCCGCGCTTCGAGCACCGCGTCGCCGACCGAGCGCTCCACGCGGCCGACGACGCGCGCCACCGGGGGCTCCGGCGCGTTCGTCCCGTCGGCCAGCCTGACGTCGCTGCGGACCGACCGCACGCCGCTGACCGAGGCGGCGGCCCGCGCCGCGAGTTCCACGCTGGCGGGCTCCTTGACCGCTCCAGAAAGCTCGACGGCGCCGTCGTGGGTCGCGATCGAGATGCGCAGGCCGTCCTCCTTGAGCCGATCGAGCAGCGCCAGGCGAATGCGCGTCACGAGAAGCGCATCGGAAACGCTGTCGGAGACCTGGTCCCACACCCGGTCGATCGCGCCGCCGACACGGGCAGCGGTGCCGGGCGTAGGCGGCGGCGCTCCGGCCCGAGCCGCTGCCGCGAGCGCGACGGCCGCGACCGCCGC